>VFKD01000193.1 GCA_009885735.1 bacterium | reverse complement strand
CAAGGGGCGTGCCACGGCTCGCAGTTTGGCAAGGGAGGGTTTCGCCTCTCGCTCGCGGGTTTCGACCCCGACGTCGACTTCGAGTCTATCGTGCGGCAAGCAGGTGGGCGGCGTATCGCCAGGACACAGCCTGGGCGCAGCCTGCTCCTCCTAAAGCCGAGCCTCACCTCTCCGCACGTAGGCGGCTTGCGGTTGCGGCGTGGCTCGTCCGACTATTCACTCCTGGCACGCTGGCTTGCAGAAGGCACCTCCCGTCCCGCGGCCGGTGCTGCCTCGGTGGCCTCGATCGAGGTGGTTCCAAAGGAACGAGTGCTAGCCGGCGGTGACACTCAGCGGCTCGTGGTGAGGGCGGTCTATACCGATGGTTCGACCGCAGACGTGACCGAATGGGCTCGTTTCAACTCGTTGAACGACGCAGTGGTCGCAGTCACGCCCGGTGGCCGCGTGAAGGCTTCAGCGCAGGGCGAGACCAATGTGATGGTTCGCTTTGGAGGGCAGGCCGCGGTCGCGCGATTCTCGATCCCTTATGCAAGTCCGGCTCCGCGGTTTCAGTTTGCCGAGGCAAACTATATCGACAAGCACGTTGCACGCAAGTGGCGAACGCTTGGGCTGGCGCCGTCCGAGGTCTGCGACGATCCCACTTTCCTGCGTCGAGTGATGCTGGACCTCATCGGCACGCTCCCAACGCCGGACGAGATTCGCGCGTTTCTGGCAGATACTTCTTCCAACAAGCGAGCAAAGCTCATCGACCGGGTGCTGGAACGGCCCGAATATGCGGACTATTGGACGCTGAAGTGGGGTGATCTGCTTCGCTCGAATCGCACGGCTCTTGGCGTAAAGGGAATGTGGAGCCTCACAAACTGGGTCCGCGAGCAGTTTCGCGAGAACAGGCCGTTCGATAAGTTCGCGGCGGACCTAATCACCGCGCAAGGCAGCACCTTCACGAACGGCCCCTCGAACTTCTATCGAGTCGCCAACTCCGCCTCTGACCGAGCGGAGACGACCGCACAGGTCTTCCTTGGAATGCGGCTGCAGTGCGCTAAGTGCCACCACCATCCGTTCGAGCGCTGGAGTCAAGCCGACTACTATCAGTTTGCAGCATTCTTCGCAAGGGTGGGGACCAAGGGAAGCCAGGAATTCGGCATGTTCGGCAACGAGCAAGTTGTTCGACTGGACAACGGCGGAGAGGTGTACCACCCCAAGTCCGGCGCCAAGATGAAGCCAACGCCGCTTGGCGGATATCCGGATGCTATGAAATCCAAAGGGCCAAAGACCGCAGACCTGGTGGACCCAGACGCCGATGCCGGAGGTGATCGCCGACGGTTGCTTGCTGATTGGATTACGCAATCGAACAGCCTGTTCGCACGCAACATCGCGAACCGCTATTGGGGCTACCTGATGGGGAAGGGGCTCGTTGAGCCCATTGATGACCAGCGGGTGACGAACCCTCCAACAAATCCAGAGCTGCTCGACGAGCTAGGGGCAGAATTTGCGGCAAACGGATATGATGCTAAGAAGCTGCTGCGCGCCATTTGTAACTCGCGCACCTATCAGCTCAGTTCCGAGGTCACATCCTACAACAAGCGAGATCGCGCCTACTATTCCCACTACCAGCTCAAGCAGCTTCCCGCCGAGGCCTTGTACGACGCAGTGAACACGGCAACTGGCGCGACAGACAAATTCGCGGGTTTGCCGAGTGGCCTGCGAGCGATTCAGCTCCCAGATCCTCTGGTGGACAGCTACTTCCTGGACACGTTCGGGCGGCCACCGCGAGTGATAGCCTGCGAGTGTGAACGGGCAGCGGAACCCAACATGGTGCAGGCCCTACACCTCATGATGGGAGAGGGTATCAACAGAAAGCTGCAGCACGCCGAGTCCGTGGTGGCGAAGCTGCTTTCAGCTAAGAAGACCGATGAGGAGATGGTGGGTGAGTTCTACCTGCGCGCGCTTGCTCGGCCGGCAACTTCCGAGGAGGTGTCTAAGTCCGTGGGCATCATACGCGATGCTCAGGAGAAGCGTATCGAGCTTCCACCGCTTCCCTTCCTTGGTCAGGTTTCATTGGCGCAGTCGCAGGCTTCAAAGGATCGGGAGCGCAAGACCACGCTGGAGGACATTCTCTGGGCGCTCATCAACAGCAAGGAGTTTCTGTTCATCCGATAGACACTCATGGTCTCAAAAAGAGCGGGTCGTTGGCTTGTGTGGCATCCTTTGGCGATGGGCGGTATGATGGCAATTGTGTAACCTAATGGCACGGTGGAGGCAACGAATATGTTCGACCTGAACTTCGGAAGTCATCGAGATTGCGACGGCGTGTCGCGACGCGAGTTTGTGCGCGTCGGAGGACTGGCCGCGTTGGGCCTCAGCCTGCCGGATTTCTTGCGGACGGCCGCGGCAGCGCCCGCCGACGCACGCAAGGACGTGTCATGCATCCTGCTGTGGATGGGCGGCGGGCCTTGCCAGATCGACACGTTCGATCCGAAGCCGGATGCCCCTCAAGAAATACGTGGTGAGTTTGGGGCAATTAAGACCAATGTCTCCGGCATTCAGATAGGCGACAGGTTTCCGAAGCTGGCCAAGCAGATGGACAAGTTTTCAATTCTCCGGTCGGTCACTTCTCCAGATGGCAATCACGAGACAGCTACACACTATCTGCTGACCGGGTATCCGTTTGATCCGGCAATCGAGTACCCTGCTTATGGTTCGGTAGTTGCGCGCGAGAAGGGCGTGCAGAACGGCATGCCGCCAAACGTCTTCTTTGGCGGATATCCTTTCGGACACGGGCATGCAGGGTACATGGGGGCGGTCTACAATCCCTTTACCATTGGCGGAGACCCGAACTCCTCGAATTTCACCGTACGCGATGTTGCGCCGCCACCGGGCGTTGACCTCGCGCGGATCACTCGCCGACGCGGCATCCTTCAGCAGCTCGACACATTCCAGAAGCAAGTGGATTCGCAGCAGGACGTGGTGCGAACGGTGGATCAGTTCTACAGTCAAGCCTACGATCTCATCACCTCGCCTACCGTCAAGAAGGCGTTCGACCTAAAGAAAGAGCCGGACAAAGTTCGTGACCTATACGGCAGGCACACCTTCGGCCAGTCCTGCCTCATGGCTCGGCGCCTCGTCGAGTCCGGCGTCCGCTTTGTCACTGTTAACTATGGCGGCTGGGACACGCATGAGGGACACTTCAACGCGATGAAGAACCACCTAGGGCCTACGCTCGACACAGGCTACGCAGGACTACTGCAGGACCTGAAGGACCGAGGAATGCTCGATTCTACTCTGGTGGTCTGGATGGGCGAGTTTGGCAGAACGCCGAAAGTGAACTCATCTGCAGGACGCGACCATTGGCCCAACGTGATGTCCGTGAACATGGGCGGCGGAGGCATCAAGACTGGGATGACGCTTGGAACTTCCAATGAGCGCGGCGAGCTGCCGAAGGACCGACCTATTCGCGTCGAGGACGTAGCAGCGACTATCTACAGAGCGCTCGGCGTGGACTCAGAGAAGGAGTTCCTCAATGCTGAGAAAAGGCCGCTCAAGATCAACTACGATGGCGAAGTGCTGCACGAGTTGTTCTAGTAGTGTATAGGTACGAGATATCGCAAGTGGCCGCCGAGGCTAATCGGCGGCCATTTCCATGAAGCCCACTTGGATCGCCAACAAATGAGAATTCAATCGGGACTTGTTTGGACTGCAGCCATAGTGTCCAGCATCTGTTTCTGCGGCCTATTGTGGCTCGCGGGGTGTGATCGTGGCGTTAAGCGACCCGTGAGTGCGTTGTCGTCTGCTTCAGCACGGGCAGCCACCTTTGTGGGAAGCGAGGCATGCCGAGAGTGCCACGCACGGGAGTTTATCGAGCACCAGGCCACTCGTCACGCTGCCACGCTGCGCCCGATGACCTCTGCGGCGCTTGGGGCACAGGTTCCTCCCATTGGCAGAGTGCCGGGAACCGACATTGTGCTCACTAGGTTGGCGAGCGGATATGGCGTCACCGTGGCCGGCGAGACCGATGAGGCCATGCCTGTCGACCTTGCGTTTGGCAGCGGGAAGACTGGGATGTCATTTGTCGCTTATGCGGATGACCAGACCCTACTCGAGTTGAGGAAGAGCTACTTCCCGAGGTCAAAGAGCTGGTACACGCCAGGACACGAAAAGCGTCCGGTGGCGGATGTCGGGATGCTCTATGACCTCAAAGCAGGCCAGAGATGCGTTCTGTGCCATGCGTCCAGCTTAGTTGCAGGAACCGTCCGGCCCGATCCCGCGCACTTCGGAGTGGGATGCGAGTCCTGCCATGGGGCAGGCAGCAACCACGCCGAATCTGCCGCAAGGCGAGGAGAGCAGGTGGTTCACCTAGATCGGCTGGAGGCTGCCGGGGCGATGAAGCTGAATACGCTCTGCGGCACATGTCATCGAACCGCCGCCGAAATCACCCTGGGTACGGACCAGGCAAAGCAGACTCACAGGTTTCAACCCTATGGCTTGATGTTGAGCAAGTGCTTCACGAAGAGCGGCGACCGACTCTCCTGCATCACGTGCCATGACCCGCACAGGGACTATGCAACGGATGCTCGCGGATACGATAAAGTTTGCAGCACTTGCCATGTTGCGACGCCAGTTGCTGAGAAGGGTCAGGGATCGCTCTGTTCAGTGAATCCGAAGGAAGGCTGCGTTAAGTGTCACATGCCTTCCCGTAGGGTGTTTGAGCAGACAAAAGTTCCAACGAGCATGGCGGATCACCTCATTGGCATCTACAAGTCCAAGGTGAGTAGGTAGCCGCGAAGGTACTGACCGCTCTCTGGCCAAAGTGATTTGGTGCCTTCTCGGGGCATGTTCGCCCTGAGCGATCACCCGGTCGTCCTGTGCCTGCCAACCCGAGCATCTTGAGCGCGGCAATCCCGCTAATCCTGAGCCTGCCACAGCCCTATCGTGGCACGTCATTCCCGCATGATGTTAGCGGGAACGAAGGACCGTACCGTGGCGGGGTCGAAGGACCTCACTGTCGAGCAGTCGAAAGGTGCTGTATCAAGAATGAAGGGAAAGTCTCGTCTGCTATGAATGGTCGCCTCTCGATTCTCATCGGCCTGGTCGGACTCTCGTGGTTGTGCGTCTCCGCGCAAGCTCAGCGAGCGCACTGGTCCTTCGTCCCGCCGGTGCGCACGGCTGTACCCGGGTCGAGCAGCAGCACCTGGACGCGCAACCCGATTGACGCCTTTGTCCTGCATCGACTTCAGGGAAAACGGTTCAGTCCCTCGCCGCCTGCGGATCGGAGAACTCTCCTTCGCAGGGTTTCATTCGATCTCACGGGCCTGCCACCCACGCCTCCAGAGATCGCCTCATTCGTTGGCGACAGAAAACCTGGCGCATACGACCGAGTAGTTAATCGCCTGCTAGGCTCACACCACTTTGGAGAGCGCTGGGCGCAGCACTGGCTGGACGTGGTGCGGTTCGCCGAGACAAACGGATATGAGCTGGATGCCGAGCGTCCGCAAGCCTGGCGCTATCGGGACTGGGTGATTCGCTCGCTGAACCGGGATATGCCGTATGACCAGTTTCTGACGGAGCAGATAGCGGGCGACCTCTTGCGGCCGAACGATTCGGAGGCTCAGACCGCCACCGGGTTTCTGCGAGCGGGCCCTGCGCACGTTGTTGCAGGCAATCTCGACCCAAAGGAACTCCGCCAAGAGTGGCTGACGGAAGCCGTCAACGGCATCGGCAATGGAGTTCTCGGACTCACCGTGGGCTGTGCCAGATGCCACGACCATAAGTTCGATCCTGTCTCTCAGGCCGACTACTATCGGCTTCAGGCATTCTTCGGCGGCACGGCGAATCACGAGTACACTCATGCATCGGAGGACGAGAAGAAGGCCCACGCATGCGCCCAGAAGGCAATCTCCGAGGCGAAGAAGCCGATTGAGGCAAAGATAGCTGCGATCGAGAGGCCCTATCGAGACCGGATCGCAGAAGCGAAGCGATCAATGCTTGCAGCGGAGTTCAAGGCCGCATTGGCCGTTCCAGAGAAGGAGAGAACTCTGCAGCAGAAGCGGCTGGCCGACAACGCCAAGATTCAACTCAACATCTCGTGGGATGAGGTACTTGAGGTGCTCAGTCCAACCGACAGAGCGACACGGGGGGCGCTTCGGCAGGAGATCTTTGCCCTAGAGAGGACGGCGCCTGAACCCCTGCGGGCGGCGATTGGTGTCAAGCAGGCGCAAATGCTGAAGCCGACGCATATTCTGGTGCGCGGCGACCCAAACATGGAGGGGGAGGCCGTTCAAGCGGGATTCCCGGTTTGTCTTGTGGCAACCGAACCAAAGCTGGAAGGGAACGCAGCGCAGCGAATTCGTCTAGCCCGGTGGATCGCGTCACCGGCGAACCCTCTCACATCTCGGGTGATCGTGAATCGCGTTTGGCAGCACCTAATCGGGCGCGGCCTAGTATCGACTCCAAATGATTTTGGCAGGCACGGCGAGGCGCCCACGCATCCGGAACTACTCGACTGGCTCGCGTCTGAACTTCCTCAACGAAAGTGGCGATTGAAGTCGCTTATCGCGATGATCGTCACCTCCAACACCTATCGCCAGGCAAGTGATTCGGATCCCTCAAAGGCGAGAATTGATCCGAACAATCGCTTGCTCTGGCGCATGAATCGCAAGCGCCTTGACGCCGAGTCCTTGCGGGATGCCATGTTGGCGGCATCTGGCCGCTTGAACCCTGATTTGTATGGTCCCTCGGTCTTCGTTCCGCTCGAGCCGGAGGTCTACGACACCATCTTCACCGAGGCCGAGCCCGACAATCTTTGGACCGCCACAGTGGATGAGCGGCAGCACACCCGCCGCACCATCTATCTGCATCGAAAGCGCAATGTGCGCCTGCCGCTGATGATGGCGTTCGATCAGCCCGACTTTGTGATGTCGTGTGCGGCACGTGGCGCCACGACGCATCCGCTGCAAGCGCTTACTCTCCTAAATGGAGACTTTACGAGACGCGCTGCTGGGTGGCTGGCTTCCAACGTGATGAAAGGCGAGGCAGACAGCGATGCTCAGCGCATCGATCGGCTGTTCACGCTGACGCTTGGCCGCCCTCCCTTGCAGAAGGAGCGGATATCAACCGAGCGGTTCGTAACGACGCAACGAGTTGCCTTGGGCTCGCGTGCAGCCGCATGGACTGATCTGTGCCATGCGGTGTTGAATCTCAACGATTTCGTTTACCAGAGGTAGGCAATGAACGATGCTGGCGGTCATCTCCCCGTTGCATGTTCCCGGCGCGACTTTTTGTATCGCGCCGGAGCTGGGTTTGGCGCCTTGGCCCTGGCCGCAATCATGGAACAGGAGGCTGCAGCAGTCGGCCAGTCGAACTCCCGGAATCCACTCGCACCAATGCTGCCGCACTTCAAGCCGCATGCAAAGTCCGTCATCTTCCTCTTCATGGTGGGCGGGCCGAGCCATATTGAGACGTTTGATCCAAAGCCCGAACTGGACCGGCTGCACGGGCAGCCCCTGCCTGGGAGCTTTGGTGCGATCAAGAGCCAGTTCATCATCGGCGGAACGCCTCTGATGGGCAGCTCTTGGAAGTTTAGGAGGCATGGCCGAAGCGGCATCGAGGTCTCTGATCTCATGCCGCACGTGGCCGAGTGCGTCGATGACCTGGCGATCATACGCTCATGTTACTCGGAGAGCTTTGTGCATGCTCCGGCGATGTATCAGATGGTCTCCGGGCGCACGAATCCTGGTCATCCGTCGGTTGGGAGCTGGGTAACGTACGGACTTGGCAGCGTTAGCGAGAACTTGCCTGCCTACTGCGTACTCACCCAGCCGCAGGGATTGCCGGAGGGCGGCGCTCCAATGTGGGATTCCGGCTACCTGCCTGCGGCATACCAGGGTACGATGCTTCGCGGCGGGACTAGGCCCATACTTAATCTGGCTGCGCCCCAGGGTATGAGCCGAACTCAGCAGCGCAGAATGCTGGACTACCTGAAGGAGATGAACGAGCACACCCTCACGCCGGACATGACCGACCTCTCGGCTCGTATAGCGACCTACGAGCTCGCCTACAGGATGCAAAAGCACGCGCCCGAGGCCGTTGACATTCGTAACGAGACCGAAGCAACGAAAGCCCTCTATGGAATGGACAAGCAGCAAACCGCTGAATTCGGCACACGGTGTATGCTCGCGAGGCGCCTGGTGGAGAGAGGAGTGCGGTTCGTGCAGCTCTTCTCGGGCGGCGGGCCGGTGACGTGGCAGTGGGATGCGCACGACAACGTGGTGCAGAACCACGAGCGAATGGCCGGCGCGACGGACAAGCCAATCGCCGGCCTCCTGAAAGATCTCAAGCAGCGAGGGCTTCTGGACGAGACGCTCGTCATCTGGGGCAGCGAGTTCGGCCGCACACCCGTGTCTCAGAACGGAAAAGGGCGCGACCACAATCCGCCGGGATTCACGATCTGGATGGCAGGCGGCGGCGTGAAGGGTGGGACGGTGTATGGCGCGACCGACGAGATCGGGTATCGCGCCGTCACAGACCGCGTCCATGCGCGAGACCTTCACGCGACGGTTCTGCATCTTCTGGGCCTGAACCATCTTAAGCTCACCTACCTCAACAATGGTCGCACCGAGCGGCTCACCGACTTTGCCGGCGAAGTGATCACTCGTATCGTAGAGTAGACATCGACTGTTCGCGTCACTCCCTCGCAGGTATAATGGGTCGATCCGTGCCGAAAGGAACTCCTCCTCGATGAATGATCGGCTGCAGCTTGGTCATAGTCCGGACTCTGACGATGCGTTTATGTTTTATGGCCTGGCCGAGCACAAGGTCGATTCCGAAGGGCTTGAATTCGACCATGTCCTCCGGGACATTCAGACGCTCAACGACTGGGCTCGCGACGGGAAGCTTGAGTGTACAGCCATCTCGGTGCATGCCTACGCTTACGTTCGCGACCGATATGCCATCCTCACGCACGGCGCATCAATGGGAGACGGGTATGGCCCGATGCTCGTGGCAAGCAAGCCGATGGAGCCTTCCCAGTTGGCTGGAGCCAAAATCGGAGTCCCAGGGAAGCTCACGAGTGCATTCCTGGCATTATCACTCTATCTAGACGAACCGTTTGAATACGTGGTGATGCCCTTCGACACCATCCAGGACGAGGTGCATGCGGGAACCGTGGATGCCGGACTAATTATTCACGAAGGCCAGCTAACTCACAAGGCGGAGGGCTTGCATGCGGTAGTGGACCTCGGCGCGTGGTGGAAGCACGACACAGGATTGCCACTACCGCTCGGAATCAACACTATTCGTCGCGACTTGCCGCTCGACGTTCAGCAGCGTGCAAGCAGGGCGTTGAAGGCCAGCATCGTCTATGGTCTGAACAACCGGCAGCCGGCGCTGCAGCACGCTATGCAGTTTGCTCGCGACATGGAGACGGCGACCGCGGACAAGTTTGTGGGAATGTATGTGAACGACTGGACTGTAGAGCTCGGCGAGAGGGGAAAGGAGAGCATCCGGCTGTTTCTCTCTCGGGGTGAGGAGAGGGGCCTTATCCCGGCGGTCGGCGAGATAGAGTTTGTCGAGTAACCGTCAGTCTGTGCGCTGACGCAGCCAATGGATCGCCGAAGGCAGGCCGCACGTCGCGTCCTGCTCCGGCTATCTCGTTTTCGCTGCCGCGTAGTTGCGTTGCTGCTATCAGCGGCTAATAGGCAAATAGCCCCTTCACTTCGGCATAAAGCTCCAGCGGTACTGTTTTGAGGCTTGCCACAGCCTCCTTGAGGTCAACCGCGACAATTCGATTACCCTGCAGTGCGGACATCTTGCCGAACTCACGATTCTCCACGAGCTCAGCCGCTTTCACTCCGAGCCTTGAGGCAAGCACCCTGTCAAAGACCGAGGGCGCTCCGCCGCGAACCACATGGCCCAAAACGGCGAATCGAGTCTCGATCTGGGTACGGTGCTCAATCTCTCTGGCAAGGGTTTCGCCAACGCGTCGCTCTCCAAGAATCTCGTGACCAAAGTTGTCCAGCTCGCGCGGCGCATCGTCCACCTTTGGAAGCACAGTTCCCTCGGACGCTACGACAATAGAGAAGTTCTTGCCGCGCGCCCGCACCTTCAAGAGGTGAGCGCAGATCTCGTCGAGGTCCAGGTCGACCTCGGGCAGCGTGATCCAGTCTGCTCCGCCTGAGATGCCCGCATAGAGCGCCACCCAACCTGCATGACGTCCCATCACCTCCACCACCATCACGCGATTGTGCGACTTTGCGGTGTCGCGCAGCCGGTCGATGCAGTCGGTGGCAACCGAGACGGCGCTGTCGAATCCGAACGTGAAGTCGGTCGCGGCCAGATCGTTGTCCATGGTCTTCGGTACGCCTACGGTGGGGATTCCGTGCTCGTCGAACAGACGGTGCGCGACCCCGAGCGTGTCCTCTCCACCCAGCGCTACCACCGCATCAAGCTCGAACCTCTTTATGTTGTCGAGCACTCGCTGCAGGTCCGCCTCCTTGCCTTTCTTGAACGGATTGAATCGACCCGTGCCCAGCATGGTGCCGCCGTGAATCACGATGTCCTCGACATCTGGGATGGTTATCTTGCGATAAACGCCCTCGGCCATGCCGCTCCAGCCATTCAGAAAGCCGAATATCT
This sequence comes from bacterium, assembly GCA_009885735.1. Lineage (GTDB taxonomy): Bacteria > Armatimonadota > Chthonomonadetes > Chthonomonadales > CAJBBX01 > VFKD01. The sequence continues at coordinate 6,922 of VFKD01000193.1, read as the reverse complement.
CGTGGCCGCGGCTCACAGCGGAGAGCACAAACCCGCGGATGGCCGGATTGAGGCCGGGGCAGTCGCCCCCGCCGGTTAGAATTCCTATTCGCACACTGGTCTCCTCACTAGAAAGTGGCCGTCTGGCTGCCTATCATCTGCGGCCGAATTCGTTGGTCAAATGCAACGGATGCAAAGTCCTCTTGCGCTATGGGGTGAATCCATCACTGGGAACCACGATAGCAAATCGTCGCAGTACACCAGCAGGCCATACCCTCTTGCCTGCCTACGAAGCCTATCTGCTCCGACGTAGTCGCCTTCAGATTGACTCTGCTTTCGTCTATATCGAGAGCCGCAGCAATCACCCCGCGCATCTGTGCGCGATACGGAGCTATCTTCGGCGCCTCTGCCAATAGAGCAGCATCGATGCAGGTGACGCTCCAGTTTGCTGCCGCTGCTCGTTGCGCCACCTCGCGCACAAATTCGATGCTAGGCCGGTCCTTGTGGGCAGCATCCGTGTCTGGAAACAAGACCCCGATGTCGCCCTGTCCCATTGCGCCCAGTACTGCGTCGCAAATTGCATGGAGCACCACATCTGCATCAGAGTGACCAAGGAGGCCGAGCGTGTGAGGCACCTGCACGCCGCCCAGCCACAGCTTTCTTCCTGACACTAGCTGGTGAACGTCGTAGCCCAGGCCGGTCCTCACCTCGTTAACCGTTGGCTCCGATCCACCCGAATTGCGCAGCCTAAGCGTGCGTTCGACGTTAGCCAGGTCCTCTCCGTTCGTGACCTTGATATTCTGCGGACAACCTGGCACGATATGCACGGTTTCTCCGGCTGCTTCCAAGATGGTCGCCTCGTCAGTCGCGGTTAGTGCAGAGTTTCCAAGCTTCTCATACGCGCGAAGGAGCTGATCGAGGCGTGCTGCCTGAGGCGTCTGAACAGCATAGAGTTTGTCCCGCGAGACGGTGGCGGTAATCGTGCCCCGTTCATCCACACGCTTCAGCGTGTCCGAAACTGCGAGCCCTGGAACAGATGCGCCAGTGTTACGAACAGAGAGGATTGTCTCCGAGATCAGTTCTGCCGAGACCAGCGGCCTCGCAGCATCGTGTACAAGGGCATATTCAGTGTTGTGCGGAAGGGACTTCAAGCCCAAGAGAACGGACTCTGCGCGAGATTCGCCGCCCAGCACCACGGCCATCACCTTGGGCATGCTCACCAGAAACCCGGACAGCCTGTCGAGGTCTGCTGCATTCCCTACGACGACGATGTGGTCGACGGCTGCGTGGCTGGAGAGCGCGACTAAGGTCCACTCAATCAGTGGCTTCCCGGCCGCCTCTGCCCAGATCTTATTCCGGCTGCTACCGAATCTTGTGCCGCGGCCCGCTGCCGGGACGACCACGCCCACCATCGAATCCATCCTCGCCTTCAGTGCCATATCCCTCTTTGATGCGCGCGAAAATCATCTTGCCTGCGACTGTTTGCAGAACGCTCGTCACAATGATTTCAAGGTTCTCGCCGATGTGGCGTCGTCCATCTTCCACCACGATCATGGTGCCGTCGTCCAGGTAGGCCACTCCTTGGTTCTGCTCCTTGCCCTCGCGAATGATGGTGACGTGCATGTCCTCGCCGGGCAGTACGACGGGCTTCAGCGCGTCTGCAAGCTGATTAATGTTGAGGACGTGAACGCCCTGAAGCTCGGCGACCTTATTCAAGTTGAAGTCGTTGGTTATCAGGCTGGCTGCCATCGCCTTTGCCAACGACACCAGCCTGGCATCGACCTCCTGACCTGCGGCGGGTCCAGCCTTGTGGTCGAGCGACCTCACCACGAGAGGGAACTCCTTCTGCATTGCGTTCAGGATGTCCAGACCACGGCGCCCACGCGCGCGCTTGAGCGAATCCGCGGAGTCTGCGATGTGCTGGAGCTCGTCCAAGACGAAGCCCGGCACATAGAGAGTGCCGTCTAGAAATCCCGCACGGCAGATGTCCGCGATGCGTCCGTCGATGATGACGTTGGTGTCTAGTATCTTTGTCCGGTCCATCTCCAACTCGGACCCATCGGGGCCAACCGGGCGGGGACCGCCCAAGAACCAGAACTCGTCCTTCATGCCCATCGTCGCGCGGATACCGAGATAGACGAACATGATGCCGAGCAGAAGCGACAGCGGCACGCCGACGGAGGGTGCGCGCGAGAGGAAGATCACGAAGGGAATGGTGACGAGCGCTCCGCTGAAGGTTCCCATGCCAACCGCGATCTTATCTCGCGTTGACATTCTCTCGATGGAATTTCCCGCATCCACAATGCGCTGGGCAATCTTCGGCCCGATAATAGTGCCGATGAGAACTCCCAGTATGCTTAGGGCGCCAACCGTGAAGGGGAAGTATGCCGGATACATCTCTGCCAGCTCGCTGAAGCTGGGGAACAGCCAGATGGACGGAAGGCTTCGAATGTTGAGGCCTAAGCCAAGGCCCAGAGTGCCCAGGATGAGCGCAAGAACCACGCTGAACAGCTGTTTGAAGTTGCGTATTGTCATTGAGCAGTTGCGCTCCAGTGCCTCTTCCGGCCACGGTGCGGGCACCTCAGGAGACCTGCGGCAAGTCTATACAGCGTCAGGAGTCTACTCAACATCACGCACTTCCACGCGAAGCCTGCCGACCACGCCAACGACCTTGAACATGTCTGTGACATCGCCGTGCGCAAATTTCACGTGCGTTGCATCCACCGGGCCCGAGCCCATCGTTGGGTCCACCGCGAGCCAGTATCCCAGCCAAGACTCGGCCCAAGCATGGTAGAAGAACTTGCCCTGCGCATACACGATTCCGCCAACAACTCGTGTGGGCACTCCGGCAGCTCGTGCGATGCCGGCGAAGAGAGTGGCATAGTCGCGGCAGACTCCTCGGCGTCGACCGATTATCTCGGTGCAAGACCTCGGAACGCCAATCGTGTAGTCCGGTGTCATCTTGGCGTGTACCCAGTCCGCAATGGCAGCCACCAACTTGGCAGGATCTGACTCTTGGTCCCTTATCTCCTTCGCAACAGCACGGATTGCAGGAGACTCAATTTCGAGGTAAGCGGCGGACCCCGCATATTTCGCGGGCCCTCCGTCGTTACTTCGAATGTCCTTGCTGCCAAGCCGCTCGGTAACGATGGTTATCGTGTGTGCGTCCTTCTCTGGCCGGTCGGTCTCAATGGTCTGTCGGTTGTCGGAGATAAGAAGCGCACGGTCCTCAACACCGCGAAGCACCAGCGTCAAGCTGCGCACTTCTCTAGGCTCGTTGATCGGCTTGTCTGTGCGGATTGCGGTAGCCAGAGCGAAGTCTGTGGGCGGGACATAGGCAGTCGTCGCCGTTGCCTTCGCACCTGCCCGAACGAATGACGCCGGCTTCGTGTCCATAGCCTTGGCTACGGCAGCAGCCTCCGCAACGATAGACATTCCGAACGGCAGTTCGCCGCGAATCATGTCTCCCTTGGCCGTCTGCCAAAATGTCATTCTGCCCAGGGGCGTGGAGACGCTTACTCGCTGTGCAGAGTACGGTTTGCCGCCAAGCGCCACCTTCTCATTCGCTTCTACGCTCACCTCGGACTTCTCGAGCTGGAGCGTTAGAGGGTTGAGATAGTGAAGCACCTGTTTGTCTCCAACTCGAAGAGACTTGCCCTGAGTGGGCGCGGTTCCATCTTGAACGAGACTGATTCCTTCGGGAATCTCCACTGTCCTCTTGGTAGGGCCGCCTCCGGAATCGACCGTACACTCGATGCGAGTCGAGGAATAGGAGGCCTTTAGTTTCAGGACGCTGCCGTTACTGTCTATCCGATACTCCTGGTAGAGTGGCCGCATCGAGCTATCCGTGAACGTGAACGAACTGGAATCCTGGCTCACTTTGTTGCCGAGCAGTTCCATGCGCGCCACGCTCGTGGAGGTTATCTTGAACCCTGAGTTGCCGCGATACTTGGCAGGCGTCACAACAGTCTGTGAGAATCCCATCTTACGGCCGTTCAGATACATTCCCATCCACGAGACGTGCGGCTTCGCAGCTTGCGCATCGCACACACCATGCACTGCTGAACTGCAGCAGCATGCTATCAACCATGTTATGCAAGTGCGCTTTCGCAGTGTCACGATTCACTCCATATACGGCCTGCTGAGCTGGAACATTTGTTCAATGAGCCCGCTCAGGCAAGTCATTATACCCCGCCTCGGGCTGGCACAGCAGATGAAGGAGAGGGAGGACATGCAGGAAGAGGCGGTTCACGCACCGAACGTCTAACTCACGATTGTTTAGCGGAGCGCGTACCCTACTATGAATCACACCGAGGACTGGGACGTTATCTGGCGATGGCAGTGGTTTCGCCGGTCAATCTGGCAGCCCCACTTCCAAGATCCCTCGCACGCAGAGGGCAAGCCGGCGCGCACCGCACCCATCTGGAACTGGCTGCTTAACGACCTTGGCGCCAAGCGAATTCTCGACTGCAACTGCGGATTGGGCCTCCGGGCCATTCTGCTTTCGCAGGCTGGGTTCGACGTGGTGGGCACAGACCGCAGCGCCGCGGCCATTGAGCACGCTCGGCAGCTCGCCGAGGATTGCGGAGTGGATGTGCCGTTTCACCACCTGGACTGGGCGAGCCTGGGCGAGAGGTTCAGCCTGGAGTTTGACGCGATCATAAACGACGCCTATTCATGGACGCTCTCTAGGCCGGACCTTCGGTTTGCCACTCACAACTTTTTCAGTGCGCTAAAGCCTGGAGGCAATCTGATCTTCACGGGCGCGGACATGTGGTCCGGCAAGGTGGACAAGTCCGCTGTGGTAGACCAGGCATTCAGCGGTGGTCCTCGTTTCCAGCTTCGCAGCGATTTCGAGGAGTCAGGCAGCTCGGTAACTCTGGTTGTCGCCAGGGACAGGGGCGACCAAGGAGTGATAGAGAACTACCTGTTTGTAATCCGCGACGAGGATGGCCCGCGCCTGGAGACAGCCTCAATCTGTAACTCGCTGCAGTGGACTTGGGAAGACTACGTGGCGGTTTGCCACGAAGCGGGCTTTTCGGGAGTTGAGAGCGTTAAGGTACCGGCTGGCAGGCGCGAGCACATCTTGAACGTGGCCCGCAAGTAACCGACAGGAGAGATTCTGAGAGTGCTGGATACCTCAATCACCGCCGAACAGGTGGAGTTCTTTGAGCAGAATGGCTACCTTGTCGTACCAGACCTTCTGCTCGGCTCAGAGCTTGCGGAGGTTCAGCGCGAAATGCTCGCCCTCACAGAGTATGGTGCCGCCGAGGTGCGCGATGACCCCGACTATGCCTACGGAACCGGCCATGTGAGCGGAGATAAAGTGCTGAAGCGCGTCGAGTACGTCATCGACAAGAGCGATGCGATGAAGGCGCTTCTGGGCCATCCATTCGTTCTTCGCAGCGTGGAGCGGCTCCAGGGCGCCGACTTCGTACCAACTTGGGACTCCATGGTCCTGAAGCTGCCTGGTGAGGGAATAATCGTTCCGTGGCACCGGGATGCAGGGGTCGGATGCGTGGGAGATACTCCCATCTTCAACGTCGACTTCTACCTAGATGAGGCAGATGAGGACACCTGCGTCTGGGTGATTCCGGGCAGCAACCATTGGTCCCAGGAGCAGGTGGACGAGTTCCTCGCTGCCCGCAAGGACGCGGACGTAACGCTTGCGGACTTTCGCGCGACCGGCGCGGTGCCAGCCCTCATGATGCCTGGGGATGTCCTTTTTCACAATATCCTGGTGCTGCACGGTTCTCCGGCAAATGCGTCCAGCAAGCTTCGCAGGGTGGTCTACTACGAGTTTCGCTCGGCGCATGTCGAGGAGGCGCTCGGGCCGCACACCCCAGACTACATTCCTCTCAAGCAGAAGGTCCTCTTGAAGTGCCTCGATCACCGCAAGACCGCGAATCATATCCTGCCGGGTGAGAAGCCATTCGTCTATTCTCCTCATCCGCCCTACGACACAGTCAGACTTGGGTCCGGCGAAGAGCTGCCAACCTATCGATACGCGCACAGCGACTACTGGCGTGCCTAGGCGCCTGAGGCCCGAACAACGGTCGTGCATCTATCTGGTCCTTATCGCCATTGTCGTCTTCACCCTATTTGGTTATGCAGTCGTCCTATTCTTCTTCTCGGCACCAATTCTCTAGCTGCCGCGATTCCCGAACTTCAACCTTCAGGCAGGCCGTCTGCGCGTTGACATCGCTCCCCACAGGCCGGTATGCTCACTATTCCAGGGCGACCGCGCAAGAATGCCCTGCCTGAGGAGCGCACCATTGAATCGCATCTATAACTTTAGCGCCGGACCTGCCATTCTGCCTGAATCCGTGCTTGAACAGGCCGCGGAGGCCGTACGAGAGTTTGGCGGCTCCGGAATGTCCATGCTTGAGCTGAGCCACCGCGGTCCGCACTACGAGGCAGTCCATTTCGAAACCCGAGACCTGCTGCTCAAGGCTCTGGACCTCGACCCCGCAGAATGGAGTGCAATCTTTCTGGGCGGAGGCGCCAGCACCCAGTTCGCCATGGTGCCGATGAACTTCCTGAAGCAGGGCGAGACCGCGGACTACATCGACACAGGAACATGGTCCACCAAAGCCATCCAGGAGGCGCAGCACTTCGGCTGTGCGAACGTGTGCGCCACTTCGAAGGGCGAGCGGTACTCTTGCCTGCCCACTTCGTTTGACCTTACCGACGGCGCGAAGTATGTCCACCTCACCACGAACAACACGATTGAGGGGACCGAGTGGCCGACTCTCCCTGCCGTTGGTGCGACCCCGCTAGTTGCGGACTTCTCGTCCGATATTCTTGCACGAAAGTTCGACTACTCCAAACTGTCGCTGCTCTACGCCGGCGCCCAGAAGAACCTCGGACCTGCGGGCGTGACTATGGTGGTGGCACGAAAAGAGTTCCTCGCGAGTGCTCGCAAAGACATTCCGACCATCTT
>VFKD01000587.1 GCA_009885735.1 bacterium | reverse complement strand
GCCTGGAAAGTTCGACGTCGCCGGGCGGCTGCATCGGAATAAAAGCGATCGATCCGCCCACCTGTTCTACCACACAGTCCGCCATCTCCGCCCAGCCCCCTGCGCCCGGCCCGCTCTCCCAAGGTCTGAGTGATAGGCCAATCCAGGGCCGCGGCTTTCCTTCCATTGCAGTTCTCAGCAAGGATCCGCCCTCTGCACTCGGAGCGAGAACAAACGCCGGATCAGCCACCACTTCCACCGTGGGACGAGAAACGCCAATCTCCTTCAAGAGGACCGCCGAACCTTCATCCCGGACCGTGATCCACGCTGCCCTGTCCGCAATTCGCCGCACCATCCAGCGCGACGCGGCTCTCTTGAGCGGGCCGATGCCCTGTGCATAGAACATCACCGGACGGCCTATTGAAAGCGCCTGCCGAGCCACCCACAGATAGTAGAGCAGCGAGCGGATGCTGGTTACATCCTGAAGCAGGCTGCCGCCGCCGGAAATCAGAAGCTTGCTGTGCCGAATCGACTCTCTCACCGCCTTGCGGCTCATCCGATATTCGGAAAGGACTCCGTGCAGAGCCCTTGTGCTTGGCGGATCCTGCGACAGCACCGTCACATCTTGCCGGTGCGGCCCACCCGCTTGCTCGATGGCCGCGAGCATCCCGGCCAGCACAGCCTCGTCGCCCATGTTGCCGCAGCCATAGTAGCCCGAGACGCAGATCACGCCGGTGCGCGCCTCGCTGACCGAGACTGCATCAGCCAGATTAGCCACAGCGCCGCACACCCGATGAGCCCGCCCACAATCAGCCCCGTAACCGCTCGCACGCCCGAAAGATAGAGCGGCGTATGGATGTGGCAGAACGTATTCAGAATAGAGACTTGACCAATTGCGCCGACGACGAACAGCGGCGGAGCCCACTTCGACCTGCCGCGATACCACAGCCCAAGAGCAACCACGAAGGCCGGATGCCCGATGAGAAACTCTTTCGTGCGCGGTCTCGCCGGCAAGAACCGGTCGAGCAACGCCCGGAACTTCAGTTCAATGCCTGACACTCCTACTCCGGGTTCATTCCCCGTGCGCATCAAGATGAGCGCCACGACTCCCAAAGCAACAAGCGCGAGCAGCAAGCCTCCCACTCGGGTCGGCTCGCCCAGGAAAGCGGCGGCCCGTTCGCGCATGGCGGCAAGCTTCGAGCGCGCATCGGAACCGAGCGAGGGGAGCCCGGTGACGGCCAGCACCGCCAAGATGAGGAGCGGGAGACCGTGCGCAGCCTTGATGCCGGCGAATCCATCCGTCTTGACCATGAAGGTTCGCATGGCCAGCAGTCCTACTACGTAGACAGCTCCGACAAACGTTACCGCGGATGCGGTTATCAGCGCAGCCGCGGCTCTCTTCGCTGGAAACGGAGTTTCAGCGGAGTAGCCCCGTGAGAGAATCCCGCGATGCAGGCACCCGAGGGTAGGAAACACGATGGCCGCCACAAGTGCAACGAGTTTTGCGCCCATCTGCGGCGAGGCGACCACGAGGCCAACGCACACCACTGCCGCAAGGGCCAGCACTGCCTTAGGCGCAAACTCGCCAACCGGCGCTGCGCTCGCAACCAGCAGCGCTGCCGCAGCGGCAACTCCGAGAGCCATGATCACGCGAGCCCATGCCGGCACGCCGGGTTCGTCGAACGGGTGAGCCTTGCCGAACTTCATCTCGCCGCCCCGGGATGTTGCACGGGTGATGCTGGAGATATAGCCGACGTTCCTCTCGAGTGCATCCGCGCCCGAGAAGGTGAGCATCCGAATGTAGCAGAGGCGAATGTTGCGCTCTCGCGCGGCCCGAGCCAAGCGATCGATAGCCTCGCTCTCGTCGAGCGTGGCCATCTCGCCCTCGCTGATGCTGTGAACGCGCACGTAGCTGCTGTTCAGCGCGACGCTGAGCGAGTCTTCGCCCTTCTGCTTACCGAATTCGACCTTTCCGAAGAGCATGGGCATCTGGGTGAAAGCAGCGGCGGCCTGCGCGTAGAGCCCGCGGTAGCCGAACACCTCGGTGCCCTGAAAGATGACCGTGGCGACGCCCGAGGCGGAGAGCCGAGCAAGGACGTTGCTCATCGTCGTCTCGCTCGCGCCTGGGAAGTTGCTAATCCGGGCGACGGGCGTCAGTCCCGCGGATCGGACTGCGGATAGACCGGCGGGGTCGAGCCCAATTCCGAAGGTACGGATAGTGTCGATATCAGCGGCCAGCCCAAAGCCGTCGGATTTGCTTACGAATCGGGTCTTGGCGGGCTTTGCAGGACCAGACGGTGAGGCGGAAATCGGCACGAAGCCGCGAGCCCGAAACTCGTTGCGCATTCTTGCGAGCAGGCGGTTGTCCTGCACATGCCACAGAGGACCGGCGGTATCCGTCTGCGCCGTGATGCGTCCGCTCTGCATCAGGTCTCCAACCGTCTGCTCCACGATGGCGATGGAGGTCACGCCTGCCGGTTTGAATGCCGCGATCGTCTCGCCCAGTGTCTTGCCTGAGAGGTCGGCGAGGCGCTGTATCTCCAGCATGTCGAGGGTTATTTCCACGCGACGATTGCGGCTCTCGACGCGGTAGCGCATTCCGGCCGCGTAGAGGCCGGCAAGGGCGCCGAGAGCGATGAGAGCTAGGAGAAGGCGACGAAAAGTGGGGTTCAAGAGCTTCCCTGAAGGTGCGGCTGAAGTGTGCGCATCGCCCCGATTGTATCACATGGGGAGTGAAACGGCGCATGGGTGGTGGGCGGTGGATGGGACGAATAGGACTTATGGGACGAATAGGTCGAATAGGACCTATGAGACCTATGGGACCGATAAGACCAATTGGATCCATTCGGAGCGCGGGCGTCCCGCCCGCCCCTGCCGCAGTACGTGGTAACTTCCTCACGAATGCTGCTGTCCAATTGCACCTAACATGGCGCATACACGTAGGGGCGACAGCATCCGCGCGGAAACCTATCGTACGGGTGAAACGGCTGT
>VFKD01000480.1 GCA_009885735.1 bacterium | reverse complement strand
CTACACGATGAACGCGGACGGCTCGGGACCGGTGAACCGGACCAACAACGCGGCCTTCGACAACTATCCCGCCTGGTCCCCGGACGGCAGCAAGATCGCCTTCGCCAGCACCCGCGACGGCAACAACGAGGTCTACACGATGAACGCGGACGGCTCCGGACCGGTGAACCGGACCAACCACGCTGCCGGCGACTTATCTCCCGCCTGGTCCCCGGACGGGAGCAAGATCGCCTTCCAAAGCAGCCGCGACGGCAACTACGAAATCTATGTGATGAATGCAGACGGCTCAGGACAGGTGAATCGCACCAACAACGCGGCTTTCGACGACGATCCCGCGTGGTCCTGGGTAAAGACCCGCACGTTGATCGGGACTGACGGCAGCATGGGAACGGCGGCGGCGGGGTTTCTGTTTGGGCAGGCGGGGGACGTGATAACAAGCGTGGTGGCTTTCGATGCCGTGACCCGCAACGCATGCCGCGTCTCGGCTGAAGCCATCACGAACCCTAACCAGCCGAACCTTCTCTTCACCGTCAAGGCAACGGACAGCCTGACATCGCTAATGTACCTCCATGACCCCTACCTGCCGCCGACGGTCGTCATCGGAGCCGGTGGAGTTGAGTCCGCCACCGCTGCGCTCGTCAGCTTCAATGCCGCTACGGGCAAAGTTGCCTTGGTTCTTCCGTACACCGCGAACAGGAGCGCGGCAACTCCGATCGTTACCGTGGTAAATGGCGATCGCACACTGAAGGGCAGTTTCCTGGGCGCGTGGGACGGCAAGGGCGTAAACCGCGCCCCGAACGGTGCAAGCGAAGTGCGGCTGGATGCCCGGACGGGGGAGATTCTCGCGGTTAAGTAGTGTCCCAAACGCAGAACGACTTCGGTTTTCGGCCCAGTCAAAGTGTGATGAAGATCTCGCGAGGCTGTGCCTGCGACTGAAGTCGCGGCTGCAAAAGGCACAAAATCCACCTCCGTGGATTGAATCAGAAGTGCCCGGAGGGGCACTTTGTTCTGTTCCAAGGCGCGGTTTCAGCCGCAGGGCACGTTACGAGACCGGATTACGGTCAACGTTTCTTCAAGAAGGCAAGGTACACAACATGCGCACTCGATCCATGACCATCGTTTCTCTCATCGCTGCCGTATGCTGCACGGCCCTCGTCGGCTGCGGAGGCAGCGGCGGCGGAGGCGCCGCCGAGCAGACCCTGCAGTTCGGCTCGCTCACCACCCGCATCGCAGGCACCGTCCAGCCGCCCGTCACCAGCACCGGGGCGGGCGCTGCCGTCACGGGCGTAGCCGGCGGCAATATCAGCTCTTTGACGCTCGAGGACACCTCGCTCACCCTGGCAGAGACGAAGATCGCCTTCTCGAGTAATCGTGACGGCAACCAAGAAATCTACGCCATGGAACCCGACGGTAAGGGTCTAGCGCGTCTCACGACCAACGGTTCCATCGACTACCTTCCCGAATGGTCCCCGGACGGCACGAAGATCGCCTTTACAAGCTCTCGGGATGGGAACTACGAGATATACGTAATGAACGCTGATGGCACGGACCAGACGAACCTCACGAACGACGCCGCGGCCGACTTGGACTCCTCTTGGTCGCCGGACGGCACGAAGATCGCCTTCAGGAGTAATCGGAACGGGAACTACGAGATCTACGTAATGAACGCCGACGGCACGGAACAGACGAATCTCACGAACAACGCCGCGGCCGACATATCTCCTGACTGGTCGTCGGACGGCTCGAAGATCGCCTTCATAAGCCTTCGGGATGGCAACTACGAAGTGTATGTCATGAACGCAGACGGCACGGGCCAGACCCGTCTTACCTACGACGCAGCGAGCGACTACGATCCTGCCTGGTCGCCGGACGGCCTAAGAATCGCATTCGCGAGCTATCGGGATATCAACTACGAAGTGTATGTCATGAACGCCGACGGCTCGAGTCCGAAGCGCATTACCAATAACGTGGCGACCGATTACCTACCTACCTGGTCGCCGGACGGAGCGAAGATCGCCTTTACGAGCTTTCGGCCTGGGAACGGCGAGATCTACTCTATGAACGCCGACGGCACGAGCGAAACGCGACTAACGAACTACTTCGCGACTAACGACTATGCTTCCTGGGGACCGTTCACCCGGACACGCACTCTCGTCGGCGCAGGCGGCAGCATGGGGACGAACGCGGCTGGGTTCCTCTTCGGACAGGCCTATTCAAGGATACTCAGCCTCCTCGTCTTCGACGTGGTAACCCGCAACTCCGCCCGGGTGAAAGCCCAAACGGGCATGAACGAAAACGGACCCAATCTCCTCTTCTCGCTCTCGGCAGATAGCATCAAGAGCCTGGCCTACATCAACTTCACGGACCGGTTCGAAAAGGTGACCATTGTGATCGACGGTCCCGGCACGGCGACCGACACCCTGGTGAGCTTCGACTCCTCGAACGGGCGCGTGGCCTCGGTGCTGCCCTACACCTCGAATCGCTCTCCCGCGCCGGCCTTCTCGCTGGAGAATGGGACGCGCATCATTCGTGGCCGCTTCCTGGGCGCATGGGACGGCAAGGGAGTGAACCGCGCTCCGAACGGTGCAAGCGAAGTGCGGTTGGACTCCCGAACAGGGGAGATTCTCGCGGTGAAGTAGTGGTTCTAAAGGTGAATGGGACCGGTTTTCGGTCCACCACATCACATGAATACAAGGTGAATAAAATGCGCAATCTATCCATT
>VFKD01000277.1 GCA_009885735.1 bacterium | reverse complement strand
AGCGCTTGGAGAGATGGCGCGCATTCGGCGTGGTGGTCGCTGGATGCGCGGTCCTTGCGGCGCTCTACCTACTGGCCGTTCAGTACAACCCTTCCCGTAGATACGCGGATGGCGCCTCCGGAGACGTGAGCATCGCGGTCCGAAACGCGCGAGTAGTCTCTCGCGTGATGGGGCGCAAGGAGTGGACGCTGAAAGCAGGCGTCATCGACGTCTATCACAATCAGGGCGCGGACCTCGACAGCTTCCGTGCAATAGACATACGGGGAATCAAGGAGGGCGTCCTCTACCGCGATGGCAAGCGATTTGCCAACTTCTCTGCAGAAGAGGCGCGGGTCGACCAGACTACGCAGGCCCTGAGCATTCGGGGCAAGATGACCCTCGTCAGCGCGAAGGGCGACCGTCTAACTTCGAAGCTCTGCACATGGCGGCGAACGGACGACTTCGCGCGGTTCCCGCAAGGCGCACGCGCAACGGTGGAGGGTCACACACTCGAGGCGCCCGTCCTGCGTTTGGGCATTCGGAAGCGGCTAGTCGAGTGCCCGAACGGCGCCGATGGCGTTTGGGACCGAACCCCTCTTCGCGCGGCCGCCCTCTATTGGGACGTGGAGAGAGGTCGAGTCCGATGCCCAGGAACCGTGAGCGGCTCCCGAAACGGAAACGACTTCACCGGGCAGGATGTGACCCTCGATCTTCGCGCGCACACCCTCATTGCAAACAGAGGTACGCTTACCTTGCGTATAGAGAGTGAAGACGAGCTCCTGGGAGGCAGGCCATGAACAAACTCACCGCCGCAACGACTGCCGTTGTCGCACTTGCCGGAGCGGTCGTATGGGCTCAAGTGGCCAAGCCCGCTCAGCAACCCATTGTGCCCGAGAAGAAGGCTGATCGCGCGTCCGCCAAAGTGTGGGACATCCAGTTTGACAAGCTGGAGCACAACGAGGACACGGGCATCGGCGATGCGTTCAACGTGGTGGCGGTCTCCGACCAAGGGAGCATTATTCACGCGGACCACTGGAAGTGGAACGACAAGCGCAAGACTGCTCAAGCCACGGGGAACATGAACCTGACGGATGAGCAGGCAGACGCCACCGCCGAGACCGCGGACATAACCTATGCCAAGCGAGAGCGCGTCATGGTCCTCTCCGGCAAGGTCACTCTTCTCCTGAAGCCCAAGAAGTCTGAAAAGCTGCCTGCGGATGTGGCGCCCGCCGCGGTGAAGGTCGATCCTGCCACCGGCAGTGCGAAAGTGGAAACCACTCCCAAGAAGGATGACGAGCCCGAGAGCCCGCGCAACCACCCCATCGAGATCACATGCGACAAGGTTGAGTACCACTACGCTCGCGACAAGCGCTATGCAAAGCTAACGGGCAGCTTCAAGGCCGTGCAGAAGCTCAAGGAGACCACGCGAACTCTCACCGCGGACTTCGCAGAGTGGTTCGGCAATGACGACCGCATTCTGCTGCACGGTCCCGTGTTCTCGGAAGACACCAAGGGCCGCAAGGGCGAGACCAAAGAGAACGTCACAATCTCGACAAAGGAGGGCGCTGAGACGCTCACTCTTGGAAAGGGCAAGTATACGTTCACCGTCGAAGACGAGGACGAGCCAACCCCTTCCGGCAAGCCGGCGGACACGGCGAAGCCGAAAGAGAGCCCAAAGCCGCCCAAGTAGCGTGCTCAGGCGCTCCTTCGCCTAGAATGCCCTTTACGTTCTCAGCGTCTCTGCATCTCTGCGCGAGAACGCCCTTGCCCTTGCCGTTCTCAGCGCCTCTGCGTCTCTGCGCGAGAACGCCCTTGCCATTGACCTACTCAGCCGCATCCGCCACGCATATCTGCATCACTCCTCCTATCGCTCGATTGAAGGCAATCACCCGGCTGGTTGCACTAATGACAATTCGCGAGGCTGCGTTCTCGTTCGGTGGAGCGCACCGCGTGGGAGCGCCCCACGAAGTTGGCTTCGTGCTGAACGTCCAAACGCTTCCGTCTGAAGCCGCCGCCGCCACATAGGCTCCGTCCGGGCTGAACCGCGGATCGCCCATCACGCCGCCTGGGATCGAGCTAAGCTGCTT
>VFKD01000108.1 GCA_009885735.1 bacterium | reverse complement strand
GGCCCGCCACCGGCGGAATGCGATCACACCTTGAACTGCTCGCCCCTCGGCTTAGCGACCATGGTTTCTCGTCCCAACTCATAGCACCGGCCGACTTTGGATGGACCCACGGCGGTTCGACTCCACATGTCTCCGTTCCGATTGCCTCTGCCTCGCATCCAATGGCCGATCTGAAGACCGCACGGCACGCGGCTCTCGCAGCTCGCGGTGCCGACCTTCTGCATGGTCACGGCCTTCGAGGAGGCTGGATCGCCTGCCTCGCTGCGCGCTGCCTCGCGGTACCGTTCATCGTGACCGCGCACAATCTCGGTCCTGCCATATCCGGCGCCCTCAGCAGGATCGCATTGAGGTGGATGCTTCGCAGGGCAAACGCGGTGATCTGTGTATCGAAGGCCGTCAAGGCAGACATCCGCAGGCTAGGAGCGAGAGACGTGTCGGCAAACGTGGTGCCTAATGGTATAGACCTAGCCAGTTGGCTGTTTGTCCCAGAGAGCGCCGAACCGAGGGCTCCTCCCCTCATCGTCGCATGCGGAAGGCTGGCGCATGAGAAGGGGTTCGATGTTGCCATTCGAGCCCTTGCTGCTCTTCGCGCCCAGGGTAGTTCAGCCCGGATGATCATCGCCGGTGATGGGCCCAACTGCGACTCACTTCGGGACTTGGCTGCAGCCCTGCATCTGGGAGACGCCGTCACATTGCCCGGTCGGACGGACGATGTAGGAGGTCTCTTTCAGGACGCAACTCTCGTAGTAGTCCCGTCTCTCTCGGAGGGCCAGGGACTCGTGGCGATCGAGGCAATGGCATGCGGTCGTGCAGTGATTGCGAGCCGGGTTGGGGGACTGGTCGAAACAGTGGTTGAGGGTGAAACGGGGCTCCTTGTGGAACCAAACGACGCGACTCAACTTGCATACGCAATTGCCGGACTGCTTGAAGATGCCCCGGCGAGGGCCCGAATGGGCGCTGCGGGACGTACGCGAGTCGAGAGGCTCTACTCTGTGGATAGAATGGTTGAGCAGACCGCTCTCATCTACCGCCAGGCACTATCCGCAGGCGGCTAGGCCATAGAGCAGATGTGCGGCGGCGTTACGGTGAACGGATAGATCATGTAGTTCTCGCAAAGCAGATGCGGCAGGTTGCGAACAGGATCGATCGGCACGTTGAATAGGCGAGTCTCTGAGATGTAGCCGGCCGGCCAGTGAATCGGCGTGTCCGCCTTCGCCATGGCGATCGCCATCGCGATAAGTTCGTCCGTCAGCCTCCACAGCGTTGGCGTGTCCTCGTTCCTTAGCGCGCTCAGCTTGAGCGCAAAGAGCTGCTCCACCAAGTCGCCGTCGCCGAATGTTACCGTGAGTAATCTGTCCATCTCGGACCTCCCGCCTTCCGAACCCGATCTGCCCACTGCCGATTGCAAACTGGTTGACTCTTGCCACGTCCAGATAGTTTCATCCACAAGAAACTATACGAGTGATTGCCGCGCGAATGTGACACCTCGACCGTCGGACGTCTGAGACGGGCGCGATCCGAAGGACACCGGACATTGTAAACCCATGCGGTTTCTACCGAAAACTAGGATGAGCCGCCTCAGGAGAGCAGAGGCCAAGGTATCCTATACTGCACGAAGAGCAACACACCGACTCATTCGGCAGCTTGCAGATTCTCCGCGTCATACGTGGATTGCTCCGCAGCCGCCAACTCAACACGAGGAGACTAGAAGTTTAATGTCACAGACCATTCCCGCGCACGGCGGGACTCTCATCGACGCATTCGTTCCTTCCGCCGAGCGCGCAGACGCAGCATCGCGTGCGGCCTCCCTTCCCAAGATCGAACTCAACCGACGCCAGATCAGCGACCTTGAGCTCATCGCCATTGGTGCCGCCAGCCCGCTAAACGGCTTCGTGGGCCACGACGACTATGTGGGCATCGTGGACAAAATGCACTTGGCAAACGGCCTTGCATGGAGCATTCCGCTCACGCTGGCGGTGGATGCCGCCACCGCTTCCAGCCTTTCCGCAGGCAAGGAGGTCGCTCTCACCGACGAGGGAGGCGCAATCCTGGCCACTCTCACGGTAAGCGACACCTATGCGTACAACAAAGAGCACGAGGCGCAGCAGGTCTATCGAACCACGGACGGCGCCCATCCAGGAGTTGCCGCGGTCTACGCTCAGCCGGACACCCTTGTGGGCGGCTCGGTCAAAGTGATCTCGCTCCCTGCACACGAGGAGTTCCCGGAGTACTACCTTACACCGAGTCAGACCCGCGAGGCATTCGCAGAGCGCAACTGGAAGACCGTAGTCGGTTTCCAAACTCGCAACCCGGTTCACCGAGCCCACGAGTATCTGCAGAAGTGCGCGCTCGAAATGGTGGATGGCCTCCTCCTTCATCCGCTGGTGGGAGAGACCAAGGGAGACGACATTCCGGCCGATGTGCGCATGAAGTGCTACAAAGTGCTGCTGGACAACTACTACCCCCTCAACCGGACTCTGCTCTCTGTGAACCCGGCTGCAATGCGGTATGCAGGTCCGCGAGAGGCCATCTTCCATGCACTCATTCGCAAGAACTATGGATGCACCCACTTCATTGTGGGCCGCGATCATGCTGGAGTGGGAACCTACTACGGCACCTACGACGCGCAGATCATCTTCAATGAGTTTGCCCCTGGCGAACTGGGCATCGTTCCGCTCATGTTCGAGCATAGCTTCTGGTGCAAGAAGTGCGAGGGAATGGCCTCGTCGAAGAGCTGCCCTCACGGCCCAGACGACCGCATCTCGCTCTCGGGCACTAAGGTTCGCGACATGCTGCGAGCCGGTGAGGTTCCGCCCATGGAGTTCACTCGGCCCGAAGTGGCGGAGGTGCTCATCGCCTCCATGCGGCAGTAGCGGCGAGTTGACGAGCGCTAGTTCAGGCTGGAGCGCGCGCAGGGGGCACAATGGCTTCGTTTGAGGCGGCATACAACGAGGACGAGGATGTGCTGGACGTAACGTTCGAGACGAACGATGAGCAGCTTGCGCGCACTCTTGCGCTGAATGACCATGTGGTGCTCTACACGGATCCTCTGCTGGGATCCGTGTGGGGCCTCACATTCTATAGCTATCACAAGCTGCTGCTTGTGAGCGAGACCGAGTTTACCGCGCTCAAGGAGATCGACCCGGCGCGCGCGCAGGTACTGCTGGGGCTCGTAGCGAGGCCTCCGGCATCGCTGTTTTTCGACATTACGGACCCGGAGGCCTATATTGCACGCATTCGGGCGCCAAGGCTAGACGAACTGATGGAGACTCAATAACCAACCGAGCAATACGCAGCAAGGAAACGCCTCGGTGCAAACACTCGTAGGACAACCATGGCGGCGGCGCAAAGCCCTGCCCAGGAGGAGATAGGATGTTGAAGTTTGCCTCTGGCCGCCTCGCCGCGGCCCTCTGTGCGATGTGCCTTGCCGCTCCGGCAATGGCTGCGGATACCGCCGAGCAGATCGTGAAGAAGGCCGAAGCGGCCGTCAAGTCGGCGAAGACATATCAGGCCGTCTACTCGATGGCCATGAACATGGGCCAGATGGGCAGGATGCAGATGACCATGAACGTCAAGACCATTCCCGGCAAGAAGATAGCTATGACAATGACGCCGATGGGAGTGCAGATGGTCGATGATGGAACAAGCATGTGGACTTACATGTCAGCCATGAAGACCTATAGCAAGGGTCCTTCGCAGGTTGCCAAGAACTCCCAGACCAGCATGACCCAACTGGGCGGAATTGGCAACAAGGCCGTTTCGTACAAGTTGCTCCGGACCGAGAGCGTGGCCGGCAAGCTGAATCACGTGATCCAGATTATCCCGAAAGCGGCACTCGCTCCGGGCGTCACTTCCACGATTCTCCTCTATGTGGACCAGGCAACGAACCGAATGACCCAGTTGAAGGTGTCCGGGTCCGGCGCAGTGCAGCCGGGAGCACCGCCAATGAAGCAGGAGATGCTGATGACGGTGAGCGGAGAGAAGTTCAACGCACCAATTCCGGACTCGATGTTCAAGTTCGTTCCGCCTCCCGGC
This sequence comes from bacterium, assembly GCA_009885735.1. Classification (GTDB taxonomy): domain Bacteria; phylum Armatimonadota; class Chthonomonadetes; order Chthonomonadales; family CAJBBX01; genus VFKD01. Next base: position 8,140 of record VFKD01000108.1, on the reverse strand, counting down.
TCCAAGCTGGGCGCTGCACCGGGCGGGATGAGGATGCCCGGCGGATAGGCAGCACCGCCGAGACAATCAAGAAATGAGCGGCCCCGATGCGATGCGCGTCGGGGCCGCCGCCCATTGTGGCCCCTGCAATCCCACCTGAATTCACAATTTCCCTTGACGGCCAAAGGGGCCCTCGCTATACTAACTCCACTACACAAGACGGCGCGCTGACGCCGCCAACCCCTCTCCCCTCCGCGAGGGCTGTCGCGCTGGGAGACTGTAGACCGGCACAGCCCACGACCGACGAGAATAGCCGCCGGCCGCGACGAAACGCTAGAGAATGTTCACGTGTTGCCACAGGAGGCAGCAGTATGGACAAGCGATTCTGCGCCCGAGACCTGTTCGACGCCGTATACGGCCTTCGGACGTACCTTGTAGGATATGACGACGCGCTCGTGCAGGCCGCCCTGGCGCTGCTCACACGGAATCACATGTTCCTGGTGGGCCCCACTGGGCAGGGCAAGAGCACGTTCCTTACCCTTGTCTCCGAGCTGTTCGACGGAGCCGTCATTTTTCGCCCCCAGCTTAGCGCTTTCACTATCCCGGACCACCTCATAGGCCCGCCCATCCCGTCGGTCTACCGCCGAGAGGGCAAGCAGCTCTACTACACCGATGGCGGCCTGGTGGACGCACAGCTAGCCCTCCTCGAGGAGTGGCCGGACGCTGGAGTCGCCCTGGCGCGAGCCCTCAACACCATTCTGCTCGAGCGCAGATTCGTCACCAAGGACCAGGTGTATAACTGCCGCCTGATGACGGCCTTTATGACCGGCAACCACATCCCTCGGGGCGAGCAGTGGGAGGCGGTGAAGGCCCGGCAGATGTTCCTCTTCCAGGCGCCGAGGCTCAAGACGGTTGCAGGGCGCTTCGCCGCAATGGAAGCTGCGGACCACCGCAAGGCCGACAAGAACCCGCACGCAGGCATCCCGTGGACCGATGTGGAGGCGCTCTGCAAGGAGGTCGAACAGGTACGGGTCTCCTCTGGCGTGATGCTGGTGCTCTCTTGGTGCCTCAACCGGTTCGAAGAGAGGTGCAGCGCCAAGGCGGTTCCAGCGCACCTGCTGAACACGCGCAGCCAAAACAACCTCGTCCCTGTGCTCCGCGCTATCGCGCTTATCAAGGACTGCCGTGAGGCTCAGTACGAGCACCTCTTCTCGCTGAAGCACGTGATGCCGGGAGGCGAAAGCGAAGAGTTCGCCGAGGCGCGGCGCATTTGGGAAGAGGTGGTGGAGGTGGCGGTTCCGCACCAGAAGCACCTTCAAAACACCCGTGCGTACGACCAGCTCGGCGCACTGCTCGATCAAGTGATGCGCCTGCGCTGCGCTCGGCCGCGGCCCTCCGAGATCATCTTCGATCTGCCCTACACGGCGGTGAAGCTGTTTGGAGAGACTGGGTTCAACGAGTGGATAGCAAACTGCAAGGGGCTCACCACGCTCAGCGACCTGGTGGACGAGGTGCGACGAGCAGGGATTGAGGCATTCCGAGAGAGGGGGCGGCAATGGTCTCACGAGAGCGGCCTTTAGGTAGGGGCAGGCCCATGTGCCTGCCCAGGGCGGTTGAGCGGCTGCTGGCGCCCATCGCCCGCCTGATAGGCACTCTTCGATCAGTGTGGCGGCTGGCGCGCGAGCTTCTGGGCGCGTTCATTCCGGCATTCCGCAAGAAACGCAAGCTGCGGCCATGGATGATCGTGCGCAGAACCGCGAAGCTGAAGCAGGGCGTTGACGGAGTGGAGGCCACCGAGGACGACGTTCGAAAGCTCCTGGAGCGGATGAGGAGCCTGGAGGATCTAGGCGCGCTGAACCACGCCGCCGTCGGGTTCCGCGGAGCAGGCGAGGACTACCTGGCGGATTCACGACAGCTCGAGGCGATGGTGACCGAACTCGTCCGGCAGAATCCGCCGTTTCTGCATATCGCTCGAGAATTCGCCGCTCCAGAAGAGGGACCGCACTCGCAGCACAAGACAGAGTACATCGTCCGCGAAACCGATGTGGTGGTTACCGAGCCTGTTCGCCTTCTCATTCCCACTGAGATGGAGGAGGTCCAGGAGAGTCGCAGGCCGCCGGGATATCCGGTCGTGCGATATGCCAAATCGCTCTCTGATCTGCGCGCGGCGCCGCTTCTCTACCAGACTATGCCCGAGGACCTGCTCATCGCTCGGCTGGTGGAGGGCTCAGTCCCGCTGCTCGCCTACAACGAGGACCGCAGGTACCTTATGTTCAAGCCGGAGGAGCGCATCTACACCCACAGCGAGCACCGCGTATCTCGCGTGCCCGTGGAGATCGAATCGGACGAAGAGGGTACCGGCGGACGCCTCATGTACATGCTCTTCGACCGCAGCATGTCGCTGGTGAGGGCATGCGAGCCCCGAGGCATCAACGCCGTGATGGAGCTCGCCATCGCGGTGGCCATGGCCAGGGCGGACCTTGGGCGAGAGTATTCGCGCTACTATTTCCGAACATTTGCCGACAAGATGGCGCCGCTCCCGCAAGACCCACCGCTTATGGCGCGCACTGTCGCCGAGAAGGACGACCTTGTACGCAAGCTCTTCCAAGTGAATTTCAGCGGGGAGGCGACAAGAGTGGTGGAGGCTCTCGACGTTGCCATATCCGACATTGAGAGGATGATTGAGAGTGGAGAACATGCGCCAGCAGTTATCCCGCACATCGCGCTGCTCACGGATGGACGATTTACCCTGCATGGCGACCTGGGAGTGCGGCTCAAGAGGCTCGGGATACAGCTCGACACGGTGTTGATAGGCCGCGAGGCCGCGCACAACTCAGATCTGGTCCGCATATCAACGTCGGTGACCGCGGTTGACCCGGAACTCTACTTCCAAGCGGTGGTAGCCGCATGATGACCGGAGACCCGCGAAGCTTAGCAGCCGAGGAGCAGACAAAGTCCGACGCGGACAAGCCCGCCGCCGCAGCAGGTCAGCTCGACGCGAAGATGGTAACGTGGGTGGCCGCCGCCCTCTGGGAGAGCCTGGTGCTCGTTGGCGGCCTCTGGTGGATTATGACGGTCCCAGCAGACAGCAACCTACTCACGCGCGTGTTCTGCATTGCAGGAATCGCGGTGCTTGGAGCGGGGCTCATCGCTTGGCTGATAGCCCGGTCTCAGCGATCCGACGCATAGGACTTCAACGGCGCCTCCCTGCGCCGCAAGAGGTTCTGGGCCAGCGCCAGAGCTCCCACGGCGCGGTCCGCCCTTCGAAGTGGCCTCCGTGTAAGGATTTGGTTCGCCGTCTCAATGTGGCTAAGCGTTCGATGAGTATCGTGAGGAAGCGCTGGAAGTGCCGCTCTCGCCTCTAGCAATGCATCGTTGAGTGCGGAGTCGTCCGCCTCCTCGGCGATGCGCGCAAGCTCGTCTCCGGCAAACTCCACCACCCCGATCCAGGCGCCGTAGGTCCCCTCTCGCCAACTGTCGTCCGAGCTGTCGAGAGGATCCTTCGCGCTCGTTACTTGGTCGGTAACGAACTGACGAATGTTGTCCTGAGTGTAGATATCGCTGCCGTTTGATTCCATCCAGTTCTTCACGGCATGGCGCATGTCGTTGCGCTCTTCAAATCGGCTCATCTCAGTCATTCGTCTCTCCCCTGCCTTTCGGCAACGTTCGGCGCGGTCGGCACGGCCATGCCGACCGCCACCCTATCAGATGCGCTCCTGGCGAGACACGATTGTCTCACGTGTCCCGGCCAGGAGGCCCTCCGCTGTGGGCGCCCTCGTCATTGAGGTCCTCTTCAGCGTGTACACAGCAGCAGTCTACGATTACTTCGGTTGTTTGTCAATGACATCCGTAACATTGTTTACAACTGTAATTGCACTATACAGATGTTAATACTTGTACGTCCCTGTGGGCGGCTCGATCCACAGACTCTAAACGCTGCAAGACTCTGGGTTGTTCCACGATCATGGTTTGCGGCGGCCCCGTTGGACTGCGGTTGTGAAGCGACCGAGAAGGGACTTTAGGGACGGAAGGGACGAAAGGGACTCACGTGCCGAGATGCGCGAGCCCTGAGGGTATAACGTCCATACCGCCCGAAGTCGGCCCCGGCCGCACAGGAACTACCCTCTCTGATGACTCCGAAGCTCTGTCTCATTGGCCTAGACTGCGTTCCACCCGAACTTCTCTTCGAAAAGTGGCGAGGACACCTGCCAAATCTGGATAGGCTGATGAACATCGGCGCCTACTGCCCCCTTGAAAGCACTATTCCTCCAATCACCGTGCCAGCTTGGATGTGCATGATGACGGGCAGGGACCCCGGCTCCCTGGGCATCTACGGCTTCCGCAACCGGTCCGACCGCGGTTACGCCGCGCTGAGCTTTGCAAACAACCGAATGGTGCGCGAGGACGCGATATGGGATGTGCTGGGACGGGCAGGCAAGAAATCCATCCTTCTTGGAGTGCCGCTCACTTACCCACCTAAGCCGATCAACGGACTCCTGGTGAGCGACTTCCTGGCGCCGGACACCTCGGTGGACTACACCTACCCGCCCGAACTCAAGCGCGAGGTCGAAGACCTGGTAGGCGACTACATATTGGACGTGCGCAGCTTTCGCACGAACGACAAGGAGCGGCTGTTGCGCGAGATTCGCGAAATGACCGCTCAGCGCTTCCAGCTTGCTCGGCACTTAGTGACGAACCATCCGTGGGACCTCTTCGCGATGGTGGAGATGGGCCCAGACCGAATGCACCATGGCTTCTGGCGCTATTTCGACCCGCAGCACCGCCTGCATGAGCCGGGACACCCGCTGGAGCACGCGCTGTTTGACTACTATTTGGAGCTCGACCATCACATCGGTGAACTGCTCGACAGTCTCCCGTCCGAGGCAGCCGTGATGGTGGTGTCCGACCACGGGGCCAAGCGGATGGATGGCGCGGTCTGCCTAAACGATTGGCTGATGCAAGAGGGCTATCTGACGCTCAAGGAGCCGCTGCCAGTCGGCGAGGTCGTGCCCTTCAAGCCCGATCTGGTGGACTGGTCCAGCACCCGCGCGTGGGGAGACGGCGGCTACTATGGCCGTGTCTTCCTCAACGTCGCGGGACGCGAGCCGCAAGGGATAGTCTCGGCGGCAGAGGCTGAGGAGCTCAAAAGGGAGCTCTCCCAGAAGCTGGAAGCCCTGCCGGACGACCAGGGCAAGCCGCTTGGCAGCAAAGTCTTCCTGCCGGAGCAGACCTACCGCGCAGTCAACGGCGTACCGCCGGACATGATCGTCTACTTTGGCGACCTGCACTGGCGCTCGGTGGGCTCGGTGGGGCACCCATCCGTCTGGATTCACGAGAACGACACGGGTCCGGACGACGCTAATCACGCCCAATTCGGAATCTGCATACTCCCCCCAGCGATGTCAGGCGGCAAGTTAGGTTTGGGACCAAGCCGCACAATCTACGACATCGCTCCGCTCATCCTGCGCCATTTTGGGCTCGAGCCGCCGCCCGGAATGGGATCGGCGAGCGTGACTGTGGGGGATGAGTCGGTCTACACCGCCGAGGAGGAAGCCGAGATTGCCCGCCGCCTGGAGGAGCTTGGGTACCTGTAGGGGAAATGGTGATCGTGCTCAAGTGGGTGTTGCTGCTGAGGCTCTGGACGTACCGTTGCTGTTCCCATTAACATGCCGCGTGGGCGCTGCCTCGGCTGTCACCCTGAGCCCTCGACAGCCGCATCGTCGAGGAGTCGAAGGGTCCAGTCGTACCAACGCGGTTGCGCCCGGATGCTTCGACTGCGGTTCGGAACGGCTGAACCTCCGCTCAGCATGACAATATGGCAACGATACACTCTGTCACCTTGAGCGAAGCGGCAGCCGTTCCGCCGCGCGTCATTCCTACATGCCGTAAGCAGGAAAAAGGGTCCTGTAAGGCCCAATCGGAAAGCCAACCATGCCCAAGCCCTGCCCAAGATGCTCGCACTCCCTCACCGCGCTGCCCTTCGGCAGCGTGGTCCTGGACGGCTGCAACGAATGCGGCGGCATCTGGTTCGACCATGGCGAGCTGAACAAGCTGACCCGCGACCCCTCCGTGGGACTTATGGCCGTCGAGAGCGTCTTCCGCCAAGCGCTCTCCGCCGATGCGCCTTCCGGCCAGATGCTCTGCCCTGTGTGCTCCACCGCACTTAAGCCCTTCTCGTTTCCGCACACTCCGGGCGTGGAGCTGGACGCATGCCACACCTGCAAGGGGATATGGCTGGACGACGGCGAGCTGCAGCAGATAGCCGCGCGCAGAGCGTCTGACGGGCAGGCACAGAGTACGAGCCCTACAGAGGCTCGTCGGGAGCAGGTGCGCGCGGTGGCAGGCTTCCTCATCTCGGCGCCGTGCCTGTCTTGCGGCACTACAAATCCAGCAGGAACGCAGGTGTGCTGGTCGTGCAAGTCCACCATTACGGCCCGATCCGTCGTGTCGATGTGCCCAAGGTGCGACGCGGCTCTCGGCCACGTGCCTGCCGCGGCCGCAAGCGCCGAGATCGACGGCTGCAGAAACTGCGGGGGAATCTGGTGCGAGCAGGGCGAGCTTCCACTCTTTCTGCGGATCGCCACGGAGGAGGTTGCCGCGATAGTCGACTGGCTCGGGGGCGACCAGGCTCCAGGGTCGGCCCGGCCTGCTGCCCGATGCCCTAAGTGCCGGCACACGATGGAGAGGCGGCCCTTTGCGGGGCGCGAGGACGTTCTTCTGGACCTGTGCCCCATCTGCCAGAGCGTCTGGCTCGACCGCGGCGAGATGGCCGCAGCCCATTCGGCGCTGGGTGCGACCGGCGGCCTAGGTGGATCGGTGCAGCGCGCGGACCACTGGGGCTAGCTGCCTCCACCATGCCCATCATCCCAAAGGTTGGCCGCAAGTCGGCGAAAACCCGCCTGCTCATCACGGGCATCTACGTCGTGCTGATCCTGGGCGCGATCACAATGGTCTACCCCTTCGTCTTAATGCTCAGCACGTCCATCACCAGCAGCACCGACACCAATGAGTTTCGCGCCGTGCCCCGCTACCTCAGCGAACTGCAGCCGCTCTTCGCGAAGTACGTGGACGAGAAGTATGGCGGCGACCTCGACCAGATTAACGCGAGGTACCACACCGCCTTCACCCGTGCGGAGCAAGTGGCGCCGCCAAGCTCTGTGGAGGGCCGCGCCGACGAATGGGTCACCTTCGTGAACACTCTCCCGCTGAAATTCAAGGAGGCCGGCTTTCGCGGCTACGGCCTGCATCCGAGCCCTCTCGCTCGCAGGTATCGCGAGCATCTCCGCAAGTTGTTTTCGGGAGACATTACCGCCCTCAACCGCGCATACATAGAGGAGAACGAGAGCTTCGAGAGTGTTCGTCCGCCCATTGAGCGGATGGGAAAACGCAATTGGAGCCCCGACCCTGGCCGCAAAATGCAGGATTTCCAAGCGTGGAAAGCAGGCCTGCCCCAGCAGATGCTCATGGTGGCAGGAGCTGACCTGCTCTTTGCGAACTACCTCCGCGAGGACGTTGAAGAGTATGGCGGAGACATTCGCAAGGCCCAGCAGTGGAGCAAGGCGGGCAGTTTCGACCGGGTGACGCTGAGCACCGCACCTCCCCAGGATCCGGCCCAGCGAGCGGATTGGGAGCGGTTCGTTCGCACGAAGCTGCCGTTTCGGTACATTGCGCCAACCTCCGCGGCACGCCCGTACTATCAGGCTCTGCTAAAGAGCCGCTACGCCACCTTGGCCAAGCTGAACCTGAGATACGGCACGCGATACGCCTCGTTCGATGAAGCGGCCATGCCGACAACCCTGCCGGATGGCGGCCCAATTGTCGTGGACTGGGGCGACTTTATCGCCAAAGTCGTGCCCATCGCCGCACTCCGAGTAGATTCGCCCGAGACGCGCTGGCGGGAGCAGCACTCGGACCAGCCGCACCCACCATACCTGCTGACGGATGCAGTGTTCGTGGAGGCCAACGCGGGCGCGCTGCGCAAGGACTATGCGGTTCGAAACTACAGCCTGGTCTACGACTATCTGGTGGTTCACGGTCGGGCCGTACTGGTCACCGTTCTCTTCTGCCTGGCGGTTATCGCCACCACGCTGGTGGTGAATCCGCTCTGCGCCTACGCACTCTCGCGATACGGATTGCCGTATTCGTACAAGGTGCTGCTCTT
>VFKD01000256.1 GCA_009885735.1 bacterium | reverse complement strand
TCTTGTGCGTCAATCGATTCGAGGTAGGTGGCGAGGCGTCTCAGGCGCCAAGCGCTGCGCCAGTTGTCCGGTAGGAGACCATCCACCGTGCCCTCAAGCGGTCGTTTGAGCGACGCCGCGTACTTTGGCGCCCCGGACGCCTCAACTTTGCCGCAACCCTCACGCAGGGCGGCGAGATGCGTGCCCAGGCCCAGCACGCGAGATAGCTCCGCCATCAGCGTCGTCCACTCAGCCTGCATGCGGGCGTCTTCAATCTCCGGGTTGCCCAGCGTCTCGGCGAGAAACCGGCGAATGTCCTCTATGACGCGGCCAGTGCGGCCTTCCAGTACCTTCTGAAAGCGCTCCTTGTGAGCCCAGACGTTGGCGAGTCGGTTCTTGGTGAGGTGGTGCCGCAGCGCCTTCTCCAGCTCTGCGAGTCGCTGCGTGTTATCCGCCAGCTCGCGGACATGGGCCCAGTTGGGGAAAACGAGAGAAGCTGCGCCGCAGAGTTCGCCTTCCGCCTCCACTACGTCCTTCACCTTGAGGTAGAGCGCGTAGCCCTGGGCGGCGGCCAGTCCGCCGTCCGGCTTGTCCCCCGGTACGGCTTCGAGTTGAAGCTCGGGGGCAAGAGCGTTCCAGCGCAGGGCCAGTTCGCGCAGGCATTTCAACAGCGCCAGATGCTCGGCGACATGCTTCCAACTCTCGGCGTTGGCAGGGGGATTGCCGAGAACGCGAATACTGTCCAGCTGCTTCTTCTGCGCGGACCTGCCGAACAGTCCTTTCAGACCAAAGGGGCTCTTGCACTCGGCAAGATTGCTCACAGCCTCCGCGAGCTCGGTATCAAGCTCGATGCCTGCGGGAGTGGTAACCGGCCGCTCAAGAAACGCCTTGCGCCGGTCGACAGCCTGCTTTAGCTCGGCGCCGAGGGCTTCCAAAATCGGCACCAGGTTGTCGTTGCCGCCGCGCCGCAGACGTTCGCGCATGGCGACCGTCCAACTACGACGCGCCTGCACTACCTCGTCGCGCAGGCGCTGGAGCACCTCGATGTCCGTGAGGACTTGCTGAGCACGAGCGAGCGTCTCCTGTGTCGAATCGGCGAGCGCCGGAACGTCGCCGTTGTCCACGCCCTGTTTCAGCTTTTCGAATTGGGACAGGTCCTGGTGGACTTCGAGTAGTGCCTTGGAGTCGGGAAACTCCACGAGTTGCGGCAGCGACGCACCGAGATAGTCGACGTCTTGGCCTAGCGCACGCCTTGCCTCTCGTAGCCGCACAACGTCCGCGTCCAAGAACTGCGGAGCGAACTCGGGGGTGATTCCAAGCGTGTCGGGAATCCACTCGAACTGGCCGACGTTGCCGACCACCTCGCGCGCCGCGTCTTGAGGGTCGATCTCCTCGGTTTCCAACGTGACCTTGGCCAAGTTCCGCTTCGCCCATTCGCCAATCTTGCGGTCAATGCTGGCAAGCTTGCCGTGGAGGGCATCAATGGATTCCTCAAGATGGTTGATCTCTCTTGCCGTACTGCCGCGGTCGAGGCCCTGTACCTCGGAGGCAATCTTGTGGATGGCGTGTTCGAACTGCTTCATCCCTTCCTGTTCGCTCGTCAGCAGCGAAATAGCGAGCGGGCGGATCTCATCCGGCAGCTTCTCTTGCACCTCCCTGAGGGCTGGGTCCTTCATCGAAGTCACGAGCACCCGTTTACCTTGGGCAAGGTAGTGGCAGATGACGTTGGCAATGGTGTGCGTCTTGCCCGTGCCAGGCGGACCCTGCACGACGACGCCATCGGAAATATCCAAGAGCTGCACAATGCGGAACTGCTCGTCGTTGAAAGGCTTCGGGAAGTAGATGTCGCGCGCCTTCTTGCCGCTCGTGCTGCCCTGCGAATGGTATGAGGCTGAGACACCACGGAAGGGCGGGAGGTCGACAGCCCGGTTAGTCGAGTCGGGGTCAGTCACCACCGCAGCTACCGCGGGTGGGTAGGCCTCGGCTTCTTCGGCTCGCGTCTTCAGCTTTTCCAAGTCCTGCAGAAACAGGTTGTTGGTGCGCGGCCGCGCAAAGAGCACCCACGTGTCGGTAACTTTGAGCTTGCCATCGGACTTGGGCAGGGTCCGGTTCTCAGCCGCGACTTCGTTTGGCCAGTATGTTCCGTTCGCATCGAGGTTTGTAGCCGCCGTACGAAGCAAAGGCTCGAAGGTGCCGCGGTCGAACGGCGAAAAGGTCGTGGTAGCCTTCCCGAAGAACTCTTTCGCCGCCTTCTCCAGGTCGGCAACGCCAAGGTTATCGACGGATGCGTACCAGTCAACCTCGAGGCGGGCATCGACGTCCCGAGGTCGGATTTCCACTTCGGCAGTAACTGGATTGAGCGACATTTCGGCCAGACGTCCTACCAGCGGATAGCTCACGATGGTGCCGTTGGAGTTCCAGATGCCGAGCCCAACGCCCCAGGCGAGTTCGAGTTGCGCTTCGACAATTCCACCCTCCAACTGCTGCTTGAGCGTGAAGAGCTGGGAGTAAAGCCGGATGGTCTTTCGGCGGAGTTTCTCTTCCTCGGCCCAGGGGCGCCACTTCGTATCGAGGTAGGTGGCGAACTGGGCCCTAATAAGGGCACCTCTGTCGTAGTCGCAGAGCATGACTGTCGTTTCAGGTGCGATGACCGGTTTGCCTTGCTCCAGTGAACCTGCCGATGAACAATGAGTGCCTGCAGCGATGAGGCTTGCGCCGTCCGTGGCCTCTCGCAGCCTCGGCTCTTCCGTTGGCCCGGGCGTCATCTGTACCCACGGCCGCAGTACCGCGCTGGAAATGTCCGGTGGCCTACTCTCGTGTAGCCGCTCAACGACGAGCCAAATCTCGTCCTCGTTGTCCGGTCCGTTGTCGTTAATTCGGATGCCCGGAAGTCCTTGGATCTCGTGCTCGTAGAGGGTAAAGAGACCGTGTGCGGCAACGCTAGCGACTGGCTTGCATCGTAGCCGTGCTGCCTGCTGAGAGAACTCAATGAGGGACAGAAGCCGATCTCGTTCGACTATCATGAGCCTTCCCGTGTCACTGGTCGCGTGTCGTGTACCGTTGCATTCTTGCCTATTCCCCTCATCGCCTTAATTGCCGTTCGACCCAAGCTCAGCGACCCGATCCACGCAAGCATTCGTTGGGAATGTGGACGCGCTGGCCGAGTTCGGTGCGGGGCATGGTAATGCATCGGGTCTGATACTCGAATCATAACGGTGACCCTCTCGTGTGAGAAAGCTCCGCAACTCGCGGAACTCCTCATTGCCAAGATGATACTGGAATGCGCCTGCTTTGCGCAAATCTTCCGCACGCAACCAGCCCGCTGTGACTGCGCCTTGTCCCACGTGGTCGAGACAATTACGCCGCCACGACGGGCTCGAGGCGATAGAGCGCACCATAGCTCCGTGCTCTTTGCCAGTCGCGCGATCGCATCGCCTGTGTAGCTTCGAACAGGCGTTGAGCGTCTGCCGCCGAGTAGGCAGGCGACCAGGGATCATCCCCCATACCGTTCACTTCCTCGACCTCGACCTCCAGAACAAACTCTTGTTCTCGGATGAGTCGTTCCACCTTTCTCCGCTCCATTAGCCTTGTTCCTCAGCGCGCGTCCGCGCGTCTAGCCAACGAGACTCGTCGGGCCCGTACGTCGTTACCAGATAGGCCGGACCTGTTTCGTCCTTTACAACTGTCGATAGAAAACCGTGGTGCTGCACAGCCCTCCCCGCGGCAGGAGAGCATAATCTGGAATAACTCCGCAGCGCTGCCAGCCCAGGCTTGCATACAGCCGCTCGGCGTCGCTGCCCGTCACGGTGTCGAGCACGAGCAGCGTCCTGCCCAAGCTGCGCGATTCGGCCTCGATAGCCTGCAAGAGCGCGGCACCAACGCCGCGACGCCTAGCGCAGCGGTGTACCTGCATCTTGGCAACATCCGCGCGGTGGGGCTGATTGTCGGGAGTGTTCAGCACGAGCTGGACCGTGCCCACTATCACCTGGGATTCAGTGTCCTCTGCCACCAGCACGATGCGCTCGCCGCGTTCCGCGCCGGCCAACACGCCCTCCCAGAATTCAACTGCCCTAGAGCGGGAGAGAGGGTGCATGAACCCGATGGAGGCACCGCCCTCAACGCAGTCCAGCAGGACATCGGCGAGAGCCTCGACGGTGGCTTGATCGGCGGTCGCACGACGAATGGAAATCATGGTGGTGTCCACGGCTCTAGCCTAGAGTGTCAAAACACACGGCGCGCGCCAGCGCGGTCGCGCTCGGCATTGATATTGTCCTTGAAGTTCTCCCAGGACATCATCTCGGCCTCTATGTCGTCCTCCGTCATTTTGCTGTCCTGTTCCATCCACGTTGCGAACAGTTCGAATGTCGGCTCAGCCTCAACTGGCAGCCTGCCCTCCGTTTCGAGGTCGCGCGGCATCACCATTCGGTTGGAATATGGCTTGTCCGCATTTGGCTCTATCACGCGCTATCGTCCGTAGCCGAAAAAGATCGCGATCTGCCTTTGAAGCGCTAACCGTGCCTCCTCTGTAAGGGACGCGGCTCGACTCTCAGGAGGCGCTTGCTCAATGAGGACCTTCTGTATCCGGTCCATGCGTCGAAAGTCTACGTACGATTCCGGCAGCGTGTCGCCCAGGGCCTCCAGGTAGAATGTGTTGCGCGTGCGGTAGTGGCGAACGTTGCCCTGGCTGTTCGCGTGAATTTCCGACAGCGGGCGCACCTACGCTACGATTACGGAATGCGCTGACGGCTTGTCATACTCGCAGTCGTGGCTGAGCAAGATCATGCGCACGCGCTTAATGTCCGTTACTTCAGCTTTTGTGGGAGATTCGTTCCGCACACAGGCAATCGGGACATCGTCGAAGATGTCTCCCTGGCTTACATATTCATTCAATTGAAATAGGTACATGAGCTAGACTCGTGCAGGTCAATCGTCCTGCGGCAGATCAACATCCTGAAGCGGCTCGCGAATCGCCGCCATCGACTGCCTGTGCTCTTCCGCAAGTTGCGCTATTGTGCGCGGTTCAGCAAAGTCCGCACCGACAACAATTCCATTCCGATCTTTACGCAGTGATTTGGTCTCCCGAACAAGCAGCCTTTCCGCTCTCACGCCCATTGTCGTACTCCCTCCATAGCCTGATGCGATCCCTCATCAAAGGTTTCGCTGAAACTCAGTTTCGAACCTGCACACCGATCGCCATGTTAGTCGCGCTCCAGCCACACATGGCGCTCCGGAAAGTCGATGGTCAGCCGGTACGCCATGAGCAGGCCCGTGCCGATCAGTATTCCATCACCGGGGGCAAACGTCGCCCGCACGCGCCGAACCTCGCCTTCGAATGGGAAGCGAACCACGTACTGATCCTCAGTAACGACATGACCCGCTGCCAGGAGGGATTCGGCTCGGCCTATGAACTGCGGTGCCACCGCATGCCTCAAGTCCTCGGGCAGTTCGAGGTATCCATTGAAGCCTGTATCGATCGTGGCAGTCCAGGTGCGGCCTGTGAGCCTTATCTCTATGACCGGCACCCCGCGCTCGTCGATCCTGCCCTCGATCACCGCCGGCCCTTTACGTCTAGGTACGCGAACCCAACGCGGACCAGCCAGACCGGGGTATCGGTTCCCTCTGCCTTCATCTCGTCGACGGCAGCCAATGCATCCTCACCGATCCAGACGCGGCCACTCTCTGGATCGACGGCAGCGACCTGGCCGAGCATTTGCCCTATATCGTGATCGAGCTGATACTGCTCCCACACTCTCTGACCTCGCTCACTGAAATCCGGCGTCTGGGCCGAAACGGACCGATTACCCATGTCGTTCTCCTGTTTGCGGACTGCGCACCTTGCGGCTCGCCTCGGATTAGGGGGACATTCACCCGCTATTGGTATCGTACCACTCTGCAGCACTTCCCATGCGGCTTCCGAATCTCGTCAAAGCTGATAACGAAGTGGCGTCATGGGCTTAACCCGCCAACCACTCCGTCCACTCTCCGTCGCGTTCATAGTGAGAAGCAAGCTTGTCCGCTTGGTCTTTCAGTATGCGGCGACGTTCCAGAAGCGGGAGACGAAGGAATTCCCGGCGGTCAACGCGCGCCATTTCAGACTGCGTCGTAGGCTCTACGTCAATCGTTACAGTTACGCGGCCATCGCGCAGACCCAGCGGCTCGTCAAGCAACTCCAACTTACCACTCCTGATTATTCCAGCTATTGTCGTTGTCATGCAGCTCTCCTAATTGACCGAACCACGCACTCGAATTCTATCATACATCGGTTGCATCTGGGCGCAAGCCGCACTCAGACAGCCTCATCGCCTATTCACTACCCGCCCGCCTTTCCAGCCTTCTGCACATTCGCCCAGGTGTCGCGCAGCGTCACGGTGCGGTTGAAGACCGGCTTCTCGTCAGACGTGTCCGGATCGACGCAGAAGTAGCCGAGCCGCTCAAACTGAAATCGAGTTCCCGCGAGAGCGCTCGCAAGGCTGGGCTCCACATATCCCTCAACAACTCGCAGCGCATTTGGATTCAGATTGTCTAAGTAAGTCTGCCCCTCCTCAATGTCGTCCGGATCGTCCTTTACGAAGAGGTGATCATAGAGTCGTATCTCGGCTGGCACCGCCGTGGCCGCAGCCACCCAGTGCAGCGTGGCTTTCACCTTCCGGCCGTCCGGGGATCCTCCGCCCCGCGTGGCCGGATCATAGGTGCAGCGAAGCTCGACAATTCGTCCGTCGGCGTCCTTCACCACTTCCTCGCAGCGAACATAGTAGGCGCAGCGCAGCCGAACTTCGCGGCCCGGAGCGAGCCGAAAGAACTTCGGCTGAGGCTCCTCCTGGAAGTCCTCGCGCTCAATGTAGAGCTCTCGTGCGAAGGGCACCTTCCGCGTCCCTGCCTCGGCGTCCTCCGGGTTGTTGATCACGTCCAGTTCTTCGGTCTGGCCCTCGGGGTAGTTTGTGAGCACGACCTTTATCGGGGCGAGCACCGCCATGGCGCGAGGCGAGGTCCGGTTCAGCTCCTCGCGGACCGTGTCTTCAAGCAGTGCGACCTCCACCATGCTGTCGCGCTTCGCGACGCCAATGCGCGA
>VFKD01000110.1 GCA_009885735.1 bacterium | reverse complement strand
TGAAACAGCGCGGCCATGTGCTGCTGCGTGAGCCAGACGGTTTCGCCCTCGAAGCGAACGTCTATCTTTAGCTTCCCATCCTCCGTCTGGTAAACCAGGAACTGGCCGCCGGGCGGGGGCAGTGGTGTTGTTGCGTCACTCATGGCAGGTTCTCCGGATTCATTGCGGCGGATGTACTGCTACGCGGCCTTAAGGAGTTGGACGGCACGATCGAGCGCCCGGGCGGGGTCGGCCATTTCCTGCATGCGCTCATATCCTACTTTGGCGAGCCATAGCTATATCGGTTCGGCCTTGGGGCTGGGAACGCTCTGGACGAGGCGCAGGAGAGTCTCGGCATTGGCTACATCCGTGAGACGCTGCTTCCCGTCACCCGCCGCCATTCTCAACTGGTAACAGTTTGTTACCAGTTCACTGCCCTCCTTAGCTAAGCGGCCTTTCAGGACCTTCCAATACTTCCTGGACGCCTGGTAGTCAGGCTGTTGGGTGAGCACCTGGATGATGTCTACCACCGAGAAGAACCAGGCTTCGGTCTTCACGTCGTAGGCACGACGAATATCATGCTCCTCAAACACGGCGGGCCAGACTTTCATAGCGACTCCTTGATTATCACCAGCACATGGGCGCTCTCACCGAAGGGGTTATCGGAACTCCTAGGTGCAGACGCCCGGTAAAGGCTGCCGATACGACGGCGCCTGCGCGTACAAGCTCATCCCGATGCGCAGCTCCCCGCCCGCAGACGGGCCAAGCTCCACCTCGAAGTGCGTAGACTCCACCCTCTCTTCGGCATCGCCATGTCTCACAACGCCGAAGCGGTGCTCTCCAAACGCGCCGGCCTGAACAACCAATCTGCGGGATCGAAACGGGTCGAGGTTCACAAGTTCGACTGTGACATCCTCGGAGTCGATCGCAGTGACGCAGGCAGCAACGTCCTTGGGCAATCCTGCCCGACCCATTTCCGGGTCGAAGTAGCGCAGCCGAGTGTGGAGAAGCCCTCCGTGGTAGATTGCGTTCGGTCCGCCCATCATCAACTGCACCAGACCCTCGCACACCACCGGGTTCAGGTCCTGCCAATGGTGAACGTCCCACTCCGTCGGGTCGCCGTTGTCCTCGCGAATCGCGGCCAGCCGTCGCGTCATCTCGCGGTGGTTCGCACGCAGAATCTGCTCGGGGTAGGGCGGGTTCTTGCCGGACACGAATGCATACCACTGCGCCGTATGCGTGTCGTCCCCTTTGCCGCGGCCATCGTGAACTGCTACTGGGTCGCCAGCGCCCCACCAACGGTCAATTCGTTCGCGGTCGTCCTCTCGCATGGAGAGGTACCAGAGGTGAATGGGATAGTAAGGATCGACCGAGCGGAAATCGTACCAGCCGTCGTCTCCGTGACGGTGCGGAATGCGGTACTCGCCCTCGTGCGCCTCGCCCAGCTCCTCCATGCGGTCGAGCAGCGTGCGCGGAAGGTCAAGCGCGTCGCTAGTTCCACTCAGGAGTTGTGAGTTGGCTGCGGCAATGGTGCAGGACTGAATCTGGTTCATGAACCCATGGGGCCATCGCCAGCCGTAGTACCCTCCCCACCAGCGTCCGCCCATCAGCTCTCCTACGATTCCGGCTGGACCGACGTTGTCGGGAATGATGCCGCCGTTTTCGGCAGCCCTCGCCTGCCAAGCCGACGTGTAGTCCAGCGCCCACGCTCTGAATCGCTCGTCACCGGTTAGCATGAACGCATGCGCCCCAAGACTTGTCGCAGTGAGGTTTAGTGGCACATCCCCGCGCATCATACGCTCGTTCATCAGCTTGAGGATGGCGGCAAAGGTGGTGTCGTCGTTCCAGTCTGCCTTGGCTGCGCCTGGGGCAATTCCAGGCACGTCGTCGAATGGAGGTGGGTAGTTCGCCAAAATGGGTCGGTGCGTCACCCAGTCTTCGGCGGAGTTGACGAACCGCGGACCCCGGCTCCCCGTGATGGGAGATCGCATCATCCGCAGCGCAGAATCGTAATTCTCCGCCTCTGGATCATCGCCCGTATACATTTCGACGAACCGACGTGCCCTATCAGACATGGAGCTATCATTGGGGTGAGTGAGGCCGAAGTAGTAGAACAGCAGGCTGCTCTCTCCGTGGTGCATCCAGTCGTAGTAGGCGTCGAACTCGCGGTATATCTGGCCATATTCTGTGAACTGCCCGGTAACCGCTTCCCACTCTCGCCTAGCGAGAGCATCCACGTCCAGCGAGCCGCCCAGCGCCGACAGCAGCGGGAAGTTGAAGAAGCTCTCGTAGGCGTCGTCCGAGCCGTCCATGCCAGGCCACTCATCTCGCCAAAAGAGCGTGCCGTCCGGTCTGGTGTAGCGCTCCACGAAGAGAGCGGCGGCTGCGGACATGTCGTCCAGCAGCCGCCGCTCGAGGAGCGCCCACTCGGGAGGCGAGCATCGAGTGGTGAGGGTGAACATTGGGCGGTCGGCGCTACCGCGTAGTTGTCTTGCGCGGCAGCAGGTCGTCGCGCATGGCCGCCTGATAGACGAAAGCAGCCATGATGACAGCCGCCTGCTTCATGTCGTCCTCTTGAATGCGGTCATACACGTCCTGGTTCGAGTGGTGCGTTCGAGAGTCGTACTCCACTTCATCCTGGATAAACTGGAAGCCCGGAATGCCGACGCCGTCGAAGGATTGATGGTCCGTGCCGCCTGTGTTTCGAATGGTGACAGTCTTCGCGCCAAGGTCGGAGAACGGCTCGAGCCACTTCTGAAAGATCGGGCCGACGGCGGCGTTGCCCTGCAGATAGATGCCCCTAATCTTCCCGGTGCCGTTATCTAGGTTGAAGTAGCCGGATATCTTCTCGTACTCCGGCTTCGTCTCGAGCTTGCGCTGCGGCTGCTCCGTCGAGCCGGCAGCCGCAGGAGGCGTCACATACTGCCCGAAGTGCTGCTGAACGTAGTTCCGGGACCCGAAGAGCCCCTGCTCTTCGCCGCTCCAGAGGGCCACCCGAATAGTTCTGCGGGGCTTCAATCCCAGCGCTTTAATGATTCGAGCTGCCTCCATCGCGACGGCGCAGCCTGCGCCGTTATCTGTAGCCCCGGTGCCGGCGTGCCAACTGTCGAGGTGACCGCCAAGCATCACGACCTGATCCCTAAGGTCGGTACCCTCAATCTCGGCGGTGGTGTTGTAGGACATTAGGTCCTTGTCTTCGTAGCGCGCCTTCAGCTCCACGGTCATCTTCAGCGGTTCGCCCGCCTGAATCATGCGAACCATGCGGTTGTAGTGCTCTACCGACACCGCAACTTGCGGGATAATCTTTGCCTGCTTGTCCCAGGGAGAGCTGCCCGAAGCGCGGGTAAATCCTCCACCGCCGCCTCCCCTGCCGCCAGGTCCCCCCGCTCCTGGCCCTCCGGTTGGGGCTGCTGCTCCTGCGGGAAGGGGAGGACGAACCACTGCAGCCTGCTGAACGAATATGGTTCCGCCGTCACCTGACGCGCTCTCGAGAATGAGCGCGGGCTGCTCGGCTGCCAGGAAGCGGTTGCGGGCTGCCTGAAGCTGAAATTGTGCTGCCATGTTGGCCATTGCCGGATTGCGAGGAGCGGCTGCCGCGGGCGGTCCGCCGCGCTGGGCTTGCGGGTTCGCTCGGCGAGGCACGGTTGTGCCTCCGGACATTGCAGCGAGCTGCTCATCGGTCCAGCGCGTGCCCTGCGGCGTGAAGTGCGCGTTTACCGGGCGAATGGGACCGCTCATCACGATCTTGCCCTTTAGGGCGCCCTTATACTTTTGCAAGCCGGCCTCGTCCACGGCGTCAATCCAGACCACCTCGCTCGTGAGCGTGCCCTTCAGGCTGGGCGACCAGGCTTTTGGATATGCGATGAGCGGGATGTTCAGCGGCTCGATAACCTGCGCGGAGAAGCGCTCAAGCGTCCAGCCTCTTCCAAATGGGCCCCACGGCTCGAGCTTTCCGTTCACCATTCCCCACTTCTCCATGGTGTACTTGGTCCATTCGTTCGCGCGCCTCAGCGCGCCAGTGCCGGTTAACCGCGGGCCTATTACGTCGGTGAGGTAGCTGAGCGTCTGCATCACCTCGGAGCGGTTCATCCCTTCGTCCTTGATGCGTGCCATGGCCTCTTCTTCCTGGGCCAAGGTCGACGACGCGGCCAGCGCGCACAGGGCGCTCAGTGCAAGCGTGCGGGTACGGAAAATTGCCATGATATCGTAGCTCCTTCGAACTCAAATGGTATTGATGGAGGCGGTACGTCTCTATGCAGTGACACTCAGTATTATGACTGGTAACGGTGCGATTGGCGACACGGAGTGTGGTGCGGGGTGGGACATTGACTGCGGAGATCCACGAAATCCACCACGTTCGCACGGCGAAACAGATCCGAGCGTCCAAAGGGCACACGGTCAGCACAAAGCCGCTGTCGAAGTACCGCCACCAGTCTACTACAACACTTGTTGTAAGTTCCATGCTCGAGGTGCGTGGGCATTGTTGCCTGCGGAAAGGGTGCTCAGGCGGACACGTCACAGCGAATGCCATGCGTCGACCGCCGCCCAGTGCCTAGGCATCCTTGTCCCGTAAACCATATCCCAAATCGCACCAACGAATATAGGCGATAGCAGCCGTCATTGTGAGTGCGTAATCTGGTTGCCCCATACGCATTTGATGCACCCGCCTAACAAATCCTTCGCAACGCATGAACCGAATTCGGAGAAACACCAGTATCATCTCGCTCAATAACTCGTCAGACATCCTATTTCCGAGCCTAATTGATGCGGCACACATTGCCCATATGGCTTGCTGGTCAAACGGTGACGATTTCCTATCGTATACCGATTGAAGTAACGGGACCAAGGTTGCACTAGCCAACTCCGGCATGTTCTTCCCCGAACAGAGAAGGGCCTTTGCCAGGTGCGATCGCATGCCACGGTCGTCCAGGCGGTTCACAGCCTCTACAATCCGCGAATATCCGGTAGAAGGAAGACGAAGAGGATTCTTGCCGAGAACACTCAACACCAGTGCCGAATCCGAAATTCGCATAAGTGGTCGAAGAAAGGGGCGCAACAATACACTCGATCGGATCCTTGAAGAAAACAAGAGGAGTATGGTAAGAGGAGATAGTCCGATGAAGCAGGCATTCGAAACTGCAATCCTGAACATCGAAAGTAATCGTTCACCGAATGGTATCTCGAGAGAATCGTAGATTTCTGCATGGATTGCTTCCAATTGCCGCCTCGAATTCGGCCACGTTGCTTGGATGCCCTCCAGTGCGTCATGCGCAGCGTCGCTGTCGTCCCCATTAAGGATGGCAATGAGTTCGCGATTGTTGGCGGATTTGGACTGAGAGACTCTCAAGATGGCCCCACAGGTACCGTTAAGTACGGCGCATTCAGGCATTAGCGCTCTGGTCAACGGGATATTATTGGCTTTCGTAATGTACGATTACTACGGTATTGTGTCAATTATCGTTGGCTTCCGCGCATGCCTTGCTACGCACACATCCCTAGTTTAGCGGAGCGCAGAGTTGTTTGCTCACAACCCAACCCTATCCACCTGCTCCCACACCCTCTCAGGAACCTCAATCGCACACGCAGCAAGCGTCGCGTTCAGCTCCGCAACGGAACCAGCGCCGGTGAGGGTACATGAGATGCCAGGGTTTCGCAACGGAAACCCCATCGTGAGCGCGAGCATCGGCACTCCGTTTGCTGCCGCGATGTCGTAAACCCGTCCCGCTCTCTGCACTCGGTTTGCCACCTCTGGATGAGGCGTTTCCAGCCGCGGATCTCCTCCGGAAAGCAGCCCTATCGAAAGCGGTGAGCCGTTGTAGACAGCCTTTCCGAGACTGGACGCAGACTCAATAACAGTCTCTGCGGACCTCTCCACGGGGTTGTAATCCAGGTAGGTCAAGACGAGGTCAAACTCATCGTGCTCAGCGGCCTGCTTCAGCAGTGCGTGAGATCTAGTGCCCAGGCCG
>VFKD01000332.1 GCA_009885735.1 bacterium | reverse complement strand
GATTCGAAATCGCCTTGTGCAGAGGCTACCGCTCCCAACTCGTCGAGCGCATTGGCGATGCCCAGCCGGTCTCCGATCTCCCGCTTTATCGCCAAGCACTCTTCATGAGCGGCCCTGGCTCTTTCGTAGTCCCCTTCACCATACGCCGCGGTTCCTTCGCTCCAAAGCGACAAGGAAAGGAAGAACCGATCTCCCGTCTCCCGATAGAGTGCAAGGCTCTCGTCTAGAAGAGTGTGTGCCGAGGCTGAATCGCCTAGAGCAAAGAGCACATTGGCCAGACAGCCGGCCGTCCAGGCAATTTCGGTTCCGTCTCCTATCTCACGCATAATCGCGAGGCTCTCTTCAAAAGAGGCGCGAGCGGACACAAGATCATATTCCAGAAAATGCGCCACCCATCCCAAGGAGCAAAGTGACCAGGCGATACCCCACCGGTCGTCGAAATCCCGGTAGAGCGCCAAGCCCTCCTCGGATAAGGCCCGTGCGGAGGCATAATCGTGCTGAAAAGTGGCCAAGCCCCCCAGGTAGTTGAGCGATTCGGCGATGCCCCGCCGGTCTCCCATCTCTCGCCGGATCGAGAGGCTCGCCTCGTGATAGGCCCGCCGGGAGGCCGTGTCTCCCCGCATCCAGGCCAGTTCGGCTGCCCCGCACAGCGCCTTCGCTCGCTCCCTGGTTCGCAGTTCGCTGCCAGCCAGCGCCAGCACTCGCGTGCTCCAATCCCAGCCCTCCGATAGATGCGTCCGCGTACACCAGAACCACTGCAGAGCCCCGCATAAGCGAAGCGCAATGCCGGATTTTCCCTCCGAGATACTCCAGTCCAGCGCTGCCCGTAGATTCCCGTGGTCACTCTCCAGGCGCTGAATCCACTCTAGCTGGTCAGGACCCCTCAGTTTCGGCTCCGCCTCCTCTGCGAATGCCAGGAAGTAATCCAGATGGCTATTCCGTGCGTCCTTTTCCTTCGCTAGTTCTGCCAGTCGCTCAACGCCATACTCGCGCACTGTCTCCAGCATCCCAAACCGCATTCCCCGGGCCGTTTCGTCTGTCCTCACCAGCGACCACGAGGTCAGGTCTTCCAGACGCTCCAGGATCTGCTGATCATCGCAGACCGCCGCAGCGGCCTCCGCATCCCATCCACCCCGAAAGACCGAGAGCCGGCAGAACACCCGCTGTAGATCGGGCGAGAGCAGTCGATAGCTCCACTCCATCGCCGCCCGCAGCGATCTGTGCCTCGGCTCGTCGTCCCGCTGCCGGCTCACCAGGATCTCGAATGGGCGCTCTAGACCCTTC
>VFKD01000100.1 GCA_009885735.1 bacterium | reverse complement strand
GGGCGGACCAGCGTACACGAAGTGATGCCAATCGCGGGCGATGTGGCGGAGATGGTGCGTCAGTGTCGTTCAACATCCGATATCTGCGGCGCCGCGCTGAAGTATGGGTTCAGGCCTTTGAAGGTAGACCTCTATGATCGTGTGCTCTCTGGCCACATTTCTATGGCTGAGGCAAACCGTCTCGTCGCCGAAGCGGGGCTAGAGGAGGAGGAAACGCCCCTTCTTCTTGCCGCGTAGGTCGAGCATCATTGCAGCAGGTCGACCTTCGCATCCTTTCGGGCCTGAATGACCTTTTTGCGCGCAGCCTCAATATCTCCAACCAAGAGGCTGCGATAGGTTTGGAAGGCGTCTCCACCATGCCGGAGGATGAAGGCGGGATGAAGTGAGGCCATGGTGTACCGGGCGTACTTGCACGTTGTGTGCCACGTGCCTCGCTCCGCGAGCATGCGAAACTCCTTGTGAATGAGCGTACTGGCGGATGGAGCGCCGAGGCAGAGGATCACGAGCGGCTTGATCGCCTCGAGCTGCTGGTCCAGCCAGCCAAAGCATGCCTTGAGCTCATCCGGCATCGGCGGCCTGTTGCGCACTCGCGATCCTTCCACAATGCATGCCCTGCACTTGACTGTATTGCAGATATAGATGTGTTTACGAGTAATTCCGCATTCCGCAAGGCACTCGTCCAACAGGATGCCGGCTCGACCCACAAACGGTCGGCCCGTGGCGTCCTCCTGCTGACCTGGCCCTTCGCCCACAATGACCAGCGGCGACTTTGGATTGCCCTCACCGAAGACTACGTTGGTTCTCGTGGCTGCCAGCGCACATCTTGTACACTGCGATGCCTTGCTCGCGAGTGCCGTGAGAACTTGCTCGACCGACTCGCCCTCAGGCATTGAGGCGCTCCGTTAGTTGAGCGTGGACAACCGCGAGACTTTCCGGAATCACTCGCACATCGCCAATCACAGGCATGAAGTTCGTGTCTCCGCTCCATCGCGGCACCACGTGGATGTGGAGGTGGTCGGCAATGCCTGCGCCGGCAACACGCCCTAGATTCATGCCCACGTTGAAGCCGTCGGGCCGGAATACTTGCCGCAAGAGCCCTATAGAGTCGCCCGTGAGAGCCATCAATTCCGCCATCTCGTCTGCATTCAGATCCGATATCTCGGCTGTGTGACGGTAGGGAGTGACCATGAGGTGACCATTGCTGTAAGGATAGGCATTCAGAAGGACAAACGCAGTTCGGCCCCTCAGTACCAAGAGGTTGTTCGCATCATCCTCTTCGGTTGGGAACCTACAGAAGATGCACCCCTCCTGGTCGTCTGCGGACTGAATGTAGTGCATGCGCCACGGCGCCCATAGCCGGTCCATTTGTCGTAGCCTCCTGCGGTCCTGTATTGTACACCCCAGTGACACCGTACACAAGCGTCGTGTGCGCTATGGACGACAGGCCGACAAACGCTTATAATGAGGATCATCTAGACCTTTGGAGTATCAATGGACCTTGCCGGCTACCTAACAGATCGACGCGCAATGATCGAGGCGGCTCTCGACAGGCTTCTTCCCGCTACGGATAGGCGTCCAGAACGACTTCACGAAGCTGTACGATACAGCATGCTGGCGCCGGGCAAGCGGCTGAGGCCCGTGCTGGTGCTTGCCTCCGCCGAGGCCGTGGGAGGGGACCCGGAACATGTGATGCCTACGGCATGCGCTCTCGAGTGTATTCACGTCTTCTCGCTCATTCACGACGATCTGCCATGCATGGATGACGACGATTACCGGAGAGGACGTCTCACAAACCATAAGGTGTATGGTGAGGCGATGGCAATGCTCTCTGGTGATGCGCTGCTGACACTTGCCTTTGAGCTCATGGCCCAAAACAGGGCGACCGTGTCGCCCGATCGCCTCCTGCAAGCTATCGAACTTGTCTCGAACGCCTCCGGCACTCGGGGGATGGTTGGCGGACAGGTGGTAGACATCGAGTCCGAAGATCAGGATGTATCCGAGGAGACACTCGACTACATTCACGCCCACAAGACTGGCGCGCTCTTGCGCGTGTCGAGCCTCGTTGGGGCGCTTCTCTGTGGCGCCGATGAAGGTCAGATCGAGAGTCTAAAGCGGTATGGCAAGAGTATCGGCCTCGCATTCCAGATAGCAGATGACATACTCGACATCGTGGGTGACGAGTCCAAGATTGGAAAACCCGTGGGCAGCGACCAGAAGCAGAACAAGGCGACCTATCCAAGGCTCTATGGCCTCGACGAGTCGCGCAAGAGAGCCCGCAACGAGGTCGCAACGGCTGTCGCGGCGCTCGACGCATTTGGCAGCCACGCAGAGCCCCTGAGGGCGATAGCACGTTACATTGTCGAGCGGGAGCTTTAACCGATGTCAGAACTCATCATCCAGAAGATTGCGCAGGCCGCTAGGTTGGTTAAGGCATCTGACCTGGATGCCTGGATTGTGTTTGTGCGCGAGACGGGCGAGGCTGCCGACCCAGTTCTCGCCTTCCTTGTGGAAGGTGAGCTCACGTGGCAGAGTGCATTCATCTTCTCGAAAAAGGGACGACGAGAGGCGATTGTGGGCAGCTTCGATGCGGATGCCCTGCGTGAAGCTGGAGGGTGGGACGTGGTCACTGGCTATGTGCAGTCTATTCGTCCAGCTCTTTTAGAGGCCATCGAGCGCTTAGTGCCGGTGAGTGCAGGCCCGAATCCTCGCCTCGGGGTCAACTTCTCTACGAGCGACGTTAAGGCCGATGGGCTTTCGCACGGTATGTACCTCTTACTGGAGAGCTACCTGCACGGCACCCGATTTGAGAGATCACTGGTATCCGCCGAGGCCGTAGCCGGCAGGCTGCGCGGGATTAAGCAGCCGTCGGAGATATCTTGCATGAGGAGTGCAATAGCCCACACACAGGAGATATTCGTCGAGCTGACAGAGTGCATGACACTAGGCGTGACCGAGCGAGAACTTCGAGACATCGCGCACGCCAAGATTCGTGCCGCGGGTCTGGGTTTCGCCTGGAGCAGCGTAGCAAATCCCATTGTAAACTTTGGTCCCAACTCGATGATAGGGCATGGCACAGCGTCTGAGACGATCTGCCTGGAGAGGGGCCACATCGTTCACCTAGACATGGGAGTGCGATTCCACGACTACTCCTCGGACTTGCAGAGATGCTGGTACATGCCGAACGCGGGCGAGCAGTGTGCGCCAAACGATGTGAGCCGCGCTTTCGCTGCCGTAACTGGAGCCATCACGGCAGGCTCACACGCTCTCGTTCCAGGCGCTCGCGGCTGCGATGTCGATGCGGCAGCGCGCTCGTATCTGGTCGCGGCAGGATGCGACGAGTATGACCATGCGTTTGGTCACCAAGTGGGCCGAGTCGCGCACGATGGCGGCAGCATCCTGGGACCCGCATGGGAGCGATATGGGGACACACCCTTCACTCCAATCCAGGCTGGCCAGATTTACACGCTGGAGCTCGGCGTATTTGTACCGGGCCGAGGCTACCTCGGGCTGGAAGAGATGGCGCTTGTGGATGAGGCGGGAATTGTGTGGCTGTCTAGTCGGCAACTTGATCTGCCTGTCCTGAAAGCATAGAAGTGCTTTCTGTACAGCCTGCCAATTGGCTCGGGTCTTCCTAAGGTGGCTCTGCCGGCTCACGCCGAGACCATCCCTCCGGCAGTTCCGAAACCCCGAACTGCACGCGCGGTTACGTTTCGGTCGATGCTGGCGGCACTTTTGCTGCTGCCCATTAATGCATATTGGGTCGTACAGATGGAGGTGGTGCGCTACTCCGCTCACCCCACCACTATCTCCCTCTTCTTCAACCTCATCTTCGAGCTTCTAGTTCTCACTCTCGTCAATCGCTTCGTTGCGGCACGAGCGCCCAGATGGGCGTTTGAGCGAGGCGAGCTGCTGTTTGTCTACTCTGTGCTCGCGATAGGCTCGTGCCTGTGTGGTCACGACATGTTCCAGGTGCTGGTGCCCTCGCTGGCGTGGCCCTACCGGTTTGCGGACGCGGCAAACCAGTGGGGCGCACTCATCCATCCGCATCTCCCTGAATGGGCGATGGTATCCGACAAGGACGTGATCCAGGGCTACTTCAACGGCAACGACTCGCTGTATCGCTGGCAATACATTCGCGCGTGGCTGCCGGTTGCCCTGATCTGGTCGGCCTTCATGGGGGTAGTGCTGTTCGTGATGCTCTGCTTGAACTCAATTCTTCGCAAGCAGTGGACCGATAACGAGCGCCTGAGCTATCCAATCGTACAGCTTCCGCTTCAGATCACGAATGAACAGTCGTTCGCTCCGGGAACCGGGCTCTTTCGAAACCGCCTCTTCTGGATCGGATTTGTCGGCGCTGGCCTCATTGACACAGTCAACAGCCTCAACGTGTACTACCCAAGCATCCCCACGATCTTCACGCCGGGGAGGGGGATGAGTTACTTCAACTTGGCCGACTGGGTTACCGAGAAGCCGTGGAACGCCATTG
>VFKD01000508.1 GCA_009885735.1 bacterium | reverse complement strand
TGGCGGACCAGGCACGTGTGCCCTATGGCGGTAGGCCGCTCGACGAAGTGCGAGGCTTCGCCGAGGGCATATCTCGATTCCTGATAGGCCAGGGCTGCGGCGCAGTGGTGATGGCTTGCAACATCTCGTCTGCCACAGCTCTTCCCAGCGTGCGATCAGCATTCCCGCACGTTCCCGCGTTTGGAATGATAGTGCCGGCAGCGCGAGCGGTACACGCCGGCGGCAGCCAGAAGGTGGGAGTGCTGGCAACCGAGGGAACCGTTGCGAGCGGCGCGTATGTCCGGGAGATTGGCGCAGTCGCCCCTGACGTACTTGTCGTTCAGGCTGCGTGCCCAGATTTGGTTCCCATCGTGGAGGCCGGCGAATCGGATTCGCCGCGTGCGGTTAACGCTTGTGTTGCGTACCTCGGCCCAATCCTCTCCGCGGGATGCACCACCATCGTGCTGGGTTGTACGCACTATCCCCTGCTGCTGCAGTCACTGCGACGGGCCGCAGATCAACTTGGGCACGCGGAGATTCACCTTATTGACCCAGCGATAGAGCTTGCAGCCGAGCTCGGTCGAGATCTTCAGATCGAGGCCGGACCGGAGGCACGCCACCTCTTTGTAACGACCGGTTCAGAGCGCGACTTTACTCGTCAGGCGGCTAGCCTCATGCCTAGCGCTCTGTTTGACGTAGCCTCTGCAGCCTGGAACGCCGAAGGCTGCCTAACCCTGAGATCACCTTCTGCCAATATTACCTAGATAGCGCGCATTGGCGCCTCGGGGGAAACGAGTGCCCAGAGATCTTCCTGTCGGCAACGGCCAAATGCTGGTTGCCTTCGACCACAAGTACCAGCTTCGCGAATTTTTCTATCCTTACGTCGGGCAGGCAAACCACACCAATGGCAACGCCTTTCGCTTCGGAGTGTGGGTGGACGGCCGTCTCGCGTGGGTCGACGAGGACGGCTGGGAGCGGTCGCTCAAGTACGAGGAAGACACGCTCGTCACCGAGGTACGCCTGGTGCATGCGGAGATGCAGATCGCACTCACTTGCCACGACGGTGTGGACCTCGACTCCTGCGTCTTTGTGCGGCGCATCGACGTGGAGAACCTCGGGACGGGACGCCGCGACGTTCGCCTGTTTTTCCACCAAGGGTTCATAATAGGCGGATACCGCGAGGGCGACACCGCCTACTACGACCCCACCGAGCGCGCGCTGATTCACTACAAGGGTCAGTTTTGGTTCCTGGTGAACGCCATGACAACGCGGGTGTGGGGACTGAGCTCGTTCGCCACGGGCGTTAGCGGCATGAACAACGCCGAGGGAACATGGTGGGACGCGACCGATGGAGCACTCGAGCGCAACGCCATCGCACAGGGGTCCGTGGACTCCACGGGATCCATTCACCTGATGGTGGACAAGACCGCCACAGCCTACTACTGGATCTGCGCAGGCCAAGATCGCGACGCAGTGATGGAGCTGAACTCCTCTATTCGCGAGCAGACCCCCGAGCGGGTCCTCCAGAGAGTTCGGTCCTTCTGGCGGCAGTGGGTGTTTCAGGACGGAGCCGACAGCCGTCTGCCCGAGAAGCTGCGCTCGTTCTATCGCCGAAGCCTGCTGGTGCTGCGAACCCAGATCGACAATCGCGGCGCCATCCTTGCCGCGAACGACTCGGACACGCTGCATTACAACAGGGACAGCTACAGCTATCTGTGGCCGCGCGACGGCGCGCTGGTGGCCGAATCGCTGGATAGAGCGGGCTACCACGATGTCTCTGCGCGCTTCTTTGCCCTCTGTGCGAAGCTCCTTCCTCGCGCTGGTTATTTCATGCATAAGTATAACCCGGATGGGTCGATTGGAAGCTCGTGGCACCCGTGGTGCAGCGAGGATGGCAGCCTTCAGCTTCCCATCCAGGAGGACGAGACCGCCCTGGTCCTCTATGCGCTCTGGAACCACTTCGAGGCGTGCCGGGACATCGACTTCGTGCGGACGGTCTATGGAAACCTGATAGAGCCCGCCGGAGACTTCCTGTGCAGCTACCGCGAGTCTCGCCTGCTGCTGCCGGAGGCAAGCTGGGACCTCTGGGAAGAGCGCAGGGGCATTCACCTCTTCACGGTGGCGGCCACCTGGGCCGGGCTCACGGCCGCGGCGAACTTCGCCGAGATGTTTGGCGACGCAAACCGCGCGCGGGACTACCGCGAGGCCGCGCTCGAAATACGCAAGGCGACCGAGGAGCACCTCTACGACCCCGACCTGGGCCGATTCGTGCGCGGGCTGGTCTATCGAAACAGGCGCTGGGAGGCAGACTACACGCTGGACAGCAGCCAGTGCGGCCTGTTTCTCTTCGGAATGTTTCGGCCGGACGACCCGCGCGTCACCCGAACCATGGAGGCAATCGAGCAGCAGCTTTGGTGCAAGACTCCGCTCGGAGGCATCGCGCGCTATCAGCGAGACACCTACTATCAGATTGCCTCAAATACGGACGAGGTTCCGGGCAACCCGTGGTTCCTCTGCACCCTTTGGCTTGCCCAGTGGTACATCGCCACGGCAATGAGGCCGGAGGACCTGGACCGGCCGCTCGAGCTGCTCTCTTGGGTGGCAGACCACGCCTCGGCGAGCGGGGTTCTGGCCGAGCAGCTCAACCCGCACACAGGCGCTCAAATCTCCGTGTCGCCGCTCACCTGGTCTCACGCCACGTTCGTCTCCACCGTGTGCCTGTGGGAGGAGCGCCAGCTAAAGATGGCCGAGCGCCGAAGGAGCACTCGAAAGCGCGTCGCGGACATCGGCGGGCACAGCCTGCGCTTCGCTGGAGAGAGCGCCTAAACAGAAACCCTGTTAATCCCGACAATCTCCCGTGGAACCACTCCGTATAAGTGCCGGGAGACGAGGAGCAACAGGGATGAAACTGGCAAGAGAGAGTTGGGTTCTGATAGCAATCTGCCTAGCCGACCTTGTCTCAACCCTTGTATTTGTCCACGCCCACGGCGCCCAAGAGGCCAACCCCATTATGCAGCCGTTCCTCTTGATGGGAGTTATCCCGTTTATCTTGGCGAAGTCGGTGTTTGTGTTTGGTCCGCTCTATGTGATGGAGTGGGCAAGGCGACGCAGGCCAAAGTTTGTTCTCTGCATGATGCGCGTCTGCATTGCTCTCTACGTTAGCTCGTATGGAGCGGTGGTCTACCGCATCAACTCCCCAGGCCCCGACCACATGAGCGCGAACGAGATGCAGATGCTCGAGACGTGGGCCGGCCGCCCTGCCGGCAACCTTGAAGGGCGCTCCCTTCGCGAGAAGGTCGCCAAGAACTAGCGAGACTTGCCTCAGACAGTTGTGGTGAATTGGTATCCGAAGCTTAACTCTTTACGAATGGGTTTCGAGAAGTCCTTGCTTCTTGGTGCGACGCAGAGTGGAGTCCTGTGCTGTCATGTTGAGTAATTATCGCAATACGAGCGACTACGCAAGTAAGAAACTGCGATCGAACGGCTATCATTGATTCAGCATGTGCAGTCTTGAGAAGCTTGACCGTCTC
>VFKD01000159.1 GCA_009885735.1 bacterium | reverse complement strand
GAGCCGATCCCAACTCTCGCGCCGGACCTCGCCGTAGAGGTGCTCAGCATCTCCAACACCACCGCAGAGATGGATCGCAAGATCGCCGAGTACTTTGCCGCCGGATGCCGGTGCGCATGGATAGTGGACCCTGCAACGCGATCAGTTCGCGTCTACCTGTCGCCGTCCGATTCCAAGCTGCTAACCGGTGAAGACGTTGTAACGGCCGACACCGTCCTGCCTGGCTTCCGCATCACCGTCTCCGAGATATTCCGTCGGGCGGGTGTCGAATAGCCTGGGCAGGTCGGTCAGAAAACGAGAGTTCGACAGCGCAATCGGCATGTCTCCTTGGGACAACCAGTGTGTCTTCGCGTATAATGATCCAATAGGCAAGCGCGCATCAGGAGAAGTTCATGAAGAGCACCCTACTGCCCCAGGAACAAGAGACCTACCCAGACAGATACCGGTGGACAGTGACCGACTGCCGGCAGATGGCGGAGCTTGGGATTCTGAAGGGCAAATACGAGGTCATCGACGGAGAGGTGGTCATCAAGATGGGCCAGAAGCCGGGTCACTTCTTTTCCATGTCACTTATCGCTCATTGGCTTAACACGATCTTTGGAGTTACGCATGTGCGCATACAAGGACCAATTGCGGTCGCAGAGCCGGACGGTGCGAACAGTGAGCCGGAGCCAGATATCGTAGTGACGCGCACACCTGCCACCGCATTCATGCGCAGCCACCCCGGTCCGGCGGATATTCTGTTCGTCGCGGAAGTATCCGACACTACGCTACGCATGGACCTGCTCGTCAAGTCCCGCCTGTATGCCAGAGCGGGAATACCGGAGTATTGGGTGCTCGATGTGTCCGCGCGGCGTCTCCACGTCCATTCGTCACCAGTTGACGGGCAGTACGCGGAGGTGACCATCCTTGCCGAGGCTGATGCTGCGGCACTTGCCGACCATCCCAGTCAATCGGTCACTGTGGCCGACCTGTTGTCTCCAGCAGACGCCTAACACACCTACAATAGCCGACGGGGCCCGTTGCGGATGCAAGCTGCGCGGGCTGACTCCGTACCCCTACTTTGCAGGCGCCAACTTGAGCCGAATCGTCTTGATCTCATAGGGGTGCAGATCAAAGGTCACGGCGCTGCCTTTGACAGTCAGCTTTCGTCCTGCCGCCTCAAGCAGATTCGTCTCGTTCGCTGAGATGACCTGAGCGTTAAGCTTCACCGATACTCCTGCGGTCGCCTTGCCCGAAGCCTCATAGACCCGTACCACAGTGCTTCCGTCCGGCCCAGGCTTCACAGCAGTCAGGACGACGTTTGGATGCGACACAGTCACGAATCCCCAGCTTGCCGGCAACCGACCTGGGTGTGAGTCGACCTTTCTCACAAGCAGCGGATGGTTGAATTCAAGGCCGGTTCGATATGCTCCTGACCCGGCCCAATCGCCGGAATGCGGTGAGACGGCATAGTCAAACGTCCGCCGCTTGCCAATCTGGAAACCGCTCTCGGACGACATTCCCGGTTCGTACCCTCCGCCAAACCCGTAAGCTCCCAAGTTGTGCGACCTGTGAAGCGACAAAAGTAGAGTATCTTCGGAGACAAGGTTGCCCGGCAGCGCACGGTTAAGCAGCGTCACCCCCCGCTGCCCATCCGAATAGTCCGTCCACTGTAGTGCGGGATACTCAACCCCTATCGGACGCTCCACCGAACCGAATGCGATCTCTTGCACGTTCTTGCCGTTCTTCACCGTAGTCGGAAACTGCACCTGGTAGCGAACATACTTTTCGTTGTTCACGAGGTCCGTCAGGACCTCCACCCGTCGTGAACCTAAGTATAGCCTGATGCGGGTTGCAAATGTACCGTTTGCAAGGGGATGAGCGACCGTGAACTCTGAGAAAACGGGGCCACGAACGAGACGCGACTCCTTTGCCGCCGTGTCCGTACTGAGCATCGCTGCTCCTGCCTTAGGAACAGGCTGCTTGTTCGTGTGAGCGATGTGGCTGGCGCCGTCGAGCCCGTGATAGAGCTCCCAGAGGTCTCCCTTGTCCACTTCGCGGGAGACAACGTTTCCCGGTCCTGAAAGCGCCTCCCAGTTCTGCGCCTTGTCGAACAAACTGGTGATAGCTCCCGTTGAGCGATCTACTGCAACTCGGTAGAACTCGTTCTCCAGCACATTGCCGCCTGAGTCCGCCTGCGCCTCAGCCGTGGCGCCGGACTTGTCGGCTCGACCAACGACGCGATAGGTGGAGTAGCCCATCGACGGTATGCTCTTCGCCAGAAACACAACTTTCGCACGCTTGAGTCCGCCGTCGTGATACCGCTCCACAAAGAGGAACTGGCTTGGAGTCGGATTGCCTCTCGCGTCTTCTACGACGATACTCTGAACTCCGGCATCCGCAAAGCCAACCTCAACCTCTGCAGAATCTGAGCGCTCCCATCCAAGCGTATTGAACACCACCACCGGAATGCCCGTGCCTCTGGTGTCGATGCGCTGCGCGATAGCCGCGGACCAATCCGAAGTCATCTCGTTCGCACGCCGGAGCGAAAAGTCGAAGCCTCGGACCACATCGTCGTAGACGTGATCCGTCATCACACCCGAGGACAGGTCGTGGGTCTGGTTGAAGAGCGTCGGCTCCCAGGCATCCATGATGGCGCTTCTGTCGACCTTAGTTCCCATCCAAGCTGCGATCGCGCCCAGTTTCTCGGCTGTAAGCAATCGTTGCTCGACCTCGCGCGTCATCTGCTTGAGCTCTATCCGGCTACTGTAGGTGCCTTGAAAGATCGGGTTGAAGTCGCCCGTAAGCGTGGGCTTGTCCTTTCGCCGCGCCACAACCGCCTCGAACTCAGAAGGAATGGAGTAGCGGATGTTAAACGGCGTGCCGCCCTTTTTGTTGTATTCATCCGCCAACGGCGGAACCCACTCCTCCGGCTCCGAGACATCCACACCCGCCAACCCAACACGCTCGTCGCCTCGGGCATGCGGGTTCAGGGAGTTGAAACGCCCCTCGAAGAACCTGGCAAACTCCGTGGGCTGTCGCGGGGGATTGTAGAGAAGGCCATAGAAGCCCGGAAGCCAGAATGCGGGTATCTCTGTACCATCGATGCCCTTCCAATTGAATTCAGACGGCATTTGAGTGTTTGGCACGCCCCTGCAGAACCAGAAGGAGGTGAAGCCCGACTGCTTCAGAATCTGAGGAATCTGCGGGTGATGCCCGAATGTGTCGAGCTGCCAGGCCGTCGTGACATCGAGCCCAAGCGCGTCAAGACAGTACTGCTTGCCATACTGAATCTGTCGCACGAGCAGCTCGCCGCCCTGCTTCACAACGTCCGGCATGACGTTCATGCCGCCCACGATTCCGAGCCTGCCCTCCTTCACAAACTTTCGAAACGCGCCCGCTTCCTCGGGATACCTCTCGAGGAACGGCCGAAAGTACGCGACCTGATCGAGAGTGAACTTGAAGTTCGGATACTTCTTGAGCAGCGCCACGGCCTTCAAGATGTTTGAGAGTCCCATCTCGAGGTACTCTTCGCGAGTCTTGAATACCGCTCCCTCCCAGTGAGTGTGCGGGATGTAGTAAAAGGTCTTCGCGGGCGTCTGTGCGGAGGATCGAGAGCCCGCTACGAGTACGATCGCTATTGCCGCCAGACCAACCAAGGACCTCATGATGTTCACATGTGTTCTCCCGCGCACTTTTCGCTCTTGCAAGTTTGGCGCTCTCTCCTTAAGGTTCGAGACTGAGCCCAGGTCTCCTCGCGTTCGAACAGGCTCGTTTGCAGAACTTTTGAACGCAGCCTCCAGTACCTGCGGTCCGCATGAACCATGCAGGACCCTTCCTTTGTGGCTGCGAACTACAATGGGTGAGCCTTGCTTGGCTCAAATGAGGAAGACATGCGAATATATCCCGCTGTTGTCCCAATAGTTCTTACCATGACGGTTGCTGTGCTGAGTGTTGCGGGCGAGGCGCCGCCACTAGAGCGAGCCATCTCGCCACACCAGGCGGACGTGCAAAGGAGTGGATCCGTGGTCCTTGAGGGCGCCGGTGCAAAGTTGGTGGTGAACCTGGCCGGAGGCAGCATCGTTGACTTTCACATGGCAGGACACAACCTGAATCCGCTTACGTGGACCTCAGCGGGAACTCCTGGAACTCCCTTCCCGATGGGCCACTTCCTCTGCCTGGACCGATGGGGTCAGCCGTCCGATGCCGAGTCGAAGAACGGAATGCCCTTCCATGGAGAAGCATCAAGCGTTAACTGGCAAGCGATGCCAGCGCCTGAGAACGACGGAAAGCGGATTCTTGCGGCCATGTCTGCAAACCTGCCGATGGCGGGCATCTCGGTGAAGCGGACCATCAGCCTCTCGGCCACCGGCGCCGTCTTCACAGTTCGCGAAGCAGTGACCAACACGAACAAGCTGGGCCGGGTATACAATATTGTCCAGCACCCCACCATCGCTCCACCATTTCTGGATGAGAAGACGCTTGTAGACTCAAACGCGGGAAAGGGATTCATGCAAGGCAGCCCGCTGCCCAACCCCGAAGCCCTGTCTGGCGTGTGGCCCGATGTTGTTTTCGACGGTAAGCGCATTGACCTGCGGCGCTTAACCACAGACCACAATCCAAACGTTGTGAGTTGCATAATCAATGGCAAGTACGGGTGGGTGACGGCCTGCAGTCCCACCAAGGGACTGATGATAGGCTATATCTGGAAGACTGCGGACTATCCATGGTTCAACGCATGGAGAAACGCTGAGAACGGCAAGCCTACTGCCCGCGGGCTCGAGTTCGGCACCACGGGCCTGCACCAGCCCTTCCCCACTCTCGTGAAGAAGGGAAAGATATACGGACGACCGCTCTACGAGTACCTTGACGCTAGCGAAACCCGCAGCAAGTCGTATGCATGCTTCCTTTTCAAGATACCAAGTGACTACAATGGAGTGGCAAGACTGACCTACTCAGCAGGCCGCATCTCGTTAGTCGAACGCACCTCGAAGGCGCCACGAAATCTCTCCGCCGAGGTCGGCGACCTGTTCCCGACATCTGACTAGCGAACATCCCTGGCGCGAGAATTATGAGAAGCCGCTCACAGGATGCGGCACGTAAGGTGCCTCAAGCGCCGCTATCTCTTCGGGCGAAAGCTTCAGCTCCAGTGCCGCGAGCGCATCCGCAAAGTGGTTCGGCTTCGATGCTCCTACGATGGGCGACCTCACTCCCGGCTTCGCGAGCAGCCAAGCGAGGGCCACCTGCGCCCGCGGCACTCCGCGCGCCTCGGCCACGGTGCCGACCGCATCGCACACTTCCCGGTCCGTATCGAGCATACGGTTGTAAAGGTTCTTTCCCACCTCATCCGTCTGCGCTCGACCGGTCTCATTCGCCGAGTCCCAGGGCCGAGTGAGTCGTCCGCGGGCAAGCGGACTCCAGGGAATTACGCCAACACCCTCAGCCAGGCAGAGCCCCATCATCTCGCGCTCCTCCTCGCGGTAGAGCAAGTTGTAGTGGTTCTGCATTGAGACAAACCGCGCCCAGCCGCACTGGTCCGACACATACAGCGCCTTGCAAAACTGCCATGCATGCATCGATGACGCGCCGATGTAGCGGGCCTTGCCCGCCTTGACCACGT
>VFKD01000698.1 GCA_009885735.1 bacterium | reverse complement strand
CGCATCCTTCGTTCCCGCTAACATCATGCGGGAACGACGCGGCGCGGCACGGTCCCTCGACCCTTCGACTGAGGCACGGTACGGCTGTGCCTCGCTCAGGGTGAGCGGAGGTGTTGGGCCGAGGCGCGCTCAGGACGAACGGATTCGGGTTCGTCAGCAATATTGGGAGCGTGAACACTTTGCAGTTCTGCGGTCTCCAACGCATTGTAGTTGTAACATCCGAAACGTATAAATGCTGACCATCAGGAGACAAAAAGATGCACTTCCCAAGATATGCAAACGCAGCCCTTGCCGCAACATCTCTGATTCTGGCACCATTGGTATGCGGCGCTCAGCCCAAGGTTCCGAAGCAGATTCAACCGGATTCAGGCGGCAAGCCACAGCTCGAGATGGTGTTCGTGCTCGACACGACCGGCTCCATGGGCGGCCTCATCGAAGGGGCAAAGCAGAAGATCTGGAGCATTGTGAACGATGTAATGAAGACTCCGTCACACCCTAAGGTGAAGATCGGCCTGGTTGCCTACCGGGATCACGGCGATGACTACGTGACCAAGGTCCTGCCGATGACGGATGACCTCGACAAGGTCTATGCGACGCTGATGGAGTATCGAGCCGACGGTGGTGGAGACACTCCCGAGGATGTGCGCAAAGCCTTGGCAGATGGTGTTCGTAAAGCCGGCTGGTCGCCGAAGGGACCGCATATCGCACAGATACTGTTCCTCGTGGGTGACGCGCCTCCGCACAACGACTACTCAAACGAACCGGACACGCTTGCCAGTGCGGGCGAAGCTGTGAACCGGGGCATCATCGTCAACGCGATACAGTGCGGCGCAGCCGAGGACACTCGCTTGGCATGGCAGCAGATCTGCAGGCGTGGCGAGGGGCAGTACTTTCAGATAGCCCAAGACGGCGGAGTGCAGGCCATCACAACTCCTTATGACCATGAGCTCTCAAAGCTGGGCGGCAGGGTGGGATCGACCTATCTCCCGTACGGCGGCGGCACCGCTGCATTCCGAGCTGCCAAGACAAAAGGGCAGAAGCAGATGGAGTCTAGTGTCGCTGCGGCTGCGCCGCTTGCGGGCCAGGCCGACCGCGCCATCAACAAGGCGATCAATAGGCGTGCATACGATGACAGCGACCTGCTGCAGGGAATAGAGAACGGCGCCGTGAAGCTCGATGCGATCAAACCGCAGGACCTTCCCAACGAGCTGAAGAACCTGCCCACCGAGGCCCGGAAGAAGGAGATCGACAAGCGAATTGCCGAGCGCAAGGCGCTCCGTGCTCAGATTATCGAGCTTTCAAAGAAGCGGGAGGCATTCATCGCCGCCGAGCGGAAGAAGAAGGGTGGCGCCAAGTCCGGCTTCGATTCTGCGGTGAGCAGCGCCATTCGGGTTCAGGCCTCGCGCCAAGGAATCAAGTTCTAGCCTCGTTGCTGGAGATTTGAGGCGAGGAGTTGGGGCATCGGCAACGGAGCAAGCGTATGGACATGATGGCGGCCCTCCGCACCTTGGGCGTGCGCGAGGGCCTGTTGAGCGACACTCAAAGGGACCATCTCGACAAGCAAGGCTACATCGTGCTGCCGGACATCCTATCCCCAGAGCAGGTGTCGCAGTTTGCACATCGGCTGGACGAGCTTGAGCAACTGGAGGGCGTCCACGCCGGCATTGAAACGCACCAGGAAGTCGAAGCAGTTCGCCTCTCGGACCTGGTGAACAAGGACCCGCTCTTTACGCTTGTCTTTACGCATCCCGTCGTGCTGGCCGCGGTGTCGCATGTGATGAAGGGTGAGTTTCGCCTCTCGTCCATCAACAGCCGCACTCCTCGTCCCGGTTTCGGTTCCCAGCACATGCATCGAGACTTCGATGGTTCGTTTGAGCCGGGTGAATACCACGCCTGCAACACCGTGTGGGTTCTGGACGCATTCACTCTCGCGAACGGTCCAACGCGCATTGTGCCAGGTTCACACTGCTGGAGTTCGGCGCCAAGCGACGTGATGAAGGACCTCGCCGCGCCGCACCCGGACGAGGTGCTGGTGCAGGCACAGTCGGGCAGCGTAGTGGTGATGAATGCGCATGCTTGGCACAGCGGCACGCGCAACCGGAGCGGTCAGGTTCGCAGGGCATTTCACACGTTCTTTTGCCGCCGCGAAGAGCCGCAGGAGACCGACCAGCGCAAATACATCCGCCCGGAGACCTACGCGAGGTTGAGCGATGCTGCAAGGTTCATCTTGGACGTCTAGGGGCTGCTGGACCGTGGTTTGAGAGGAGAGGCTTGCACTGAGTTCAGAATCGATTCAAACTGCGTCCCTGCATCAAGCCTGCTCGCTCGCCCTTCGGAGCATTGTGGCACGGCTTGACCGCAAGAAGGGCTGCCAGCCCTTCTTCAAGGTAGTCCTGGATCCGCCCGCTAGAGCCTGTCACGACTCGTGGGATTACTGCGACATCACGTCAAGGTTTGTCGACGCGATGTGCCTGATTCGCCAGGTGACCGGGGAGTCCGCGCACTGGGAGGAGCAGGAATTGCGGCGTTTTCTGCTGCGCATGGCGAATTCTGAGGACGGACTGTTCTACAACCAGGAGGGCGAGAACTCTTGCTATGCTGCTGACATGTTCTGCCAGAGCCGCGCGCTGATAGCACTGTGCACTTGGCACGGCGAGAGCGGCGATCCTGAGCCCCTACACTACCTTCGGAGGCTGGCTCGCGGGCTCATCAACATTGCCGAGCGCAGAAATGGCTACGCATTTTATCCGCGTAATCTCTATCGGGGCGGAGAGTGGATCGAAGGCGGACTCTTCTATTCGCCAAAGGATCTCTGGACAGTTAAGGCTGGATACGGAGGCACGCAGCTTGAGGGCATGATGAAGTATTTTGCCCTGACTCAGGATGATGCTGCGCTTCAATTTGTGCGCGAGTACCTGAAGTACTTCCTAGACCAGGCATGCGTTGTGGATGAGAACGGAAATTACTCGGGGCACCTGCATAGCCAGGGAATCGTGCCGACAATGGTGGGTGCTGCCATGCTTGCAGAGGTAACCTGCGACGCAGATCTGATGGCCCACTGCGACCGCTTCCTGCGCTTCACACTTGCTCACTGCAGTTCATTCGGCTGGGTTCCGGACGGCATTGGCTGGCCAACCTGCGAGACATGTGCTATCGCTGATGTGATTCACCTCGCGACCCGCTTGAGCCGCATGGGCCAGGGCGACTACTGGTACGATATTGAACGCATTGCTCGCAATCAACTGCTAGAGAACCAGTTTCGCGACCCATTCGGTGTGTTGGATGGACGCCAGCCTGAACCAGGTCTTGCCGAGATGATCACAGGTTCTTTTGCAAGCTGGGCGCACCCAAATGACCTTCTTGGCGGTCCCGATATTGAGGCTTGCTGCACCGGAGGTGGCGTGCGCGGCATCTATTACGTGCTGCAAAACGTTGTTCACAGGGCGGTAGACGGCTGCCTGAGTGTGAACATGTTGTTCAGTGTGGACACTGCGGCCGCGCGGATTGAGAGCGCGCTGCCCTACCGTGGAGAGGTGAAGGTGACACTCAAGCAGCGCTCCAGCCTTCGTCTAAGGCAGCCGGAGGGCGTGGCGAAAGAAGATGTCCAGCTTTTCGTTAACGGGAACCCAGTTGTCCCGGTTCCGT
Organism: bacterium; assembly: GCA_009885735.1. Lineage (GTDB taxonomy): Bacteria > Armatimonadota > Chthonomonadetes > Chthonomonadales > CAJBBX01 > VFKD01. The sequence continues at coordinate 6,637 of VFKD01000698.1, read as the reverse complement.
TGGGTTCCGCCTTTGTTGTCGAGAATCTGAGCGCGGGGGATATCATAGAGATGCAATTTCCAACTCCCGTGTGTGTTCGAACCGAGCAGGTGGCAGGAAAAGAGTATGTTGTGTCTTGGAAAGGAAACTCCGTGGTCAGCCTTGAGCCAAGAGGTGGCAAGTATCCGACCTACCAGCGGGCGACTTGGATCGACGAAGTCTCGAAGCGGAACGCGCAGCAGCATCCTCTCCTGGGCGCTCCAGTGCTGTAGCAGCGCGAGTCGTTGCTGTCGGAGCTGGATCACCGATGTACGCAGATGTGTATGCGCGTTCCACAGTAAGCGGCATCGACCGGCGTGCTGGACCTTGGCGGCAGCCTCTTATCTGTGATACACTGGCGTAGGTGCGCTGAACACAGCAGGCGGCCTTCGGACAGACACGCGATGAACTTAACGTCCCGAACACTTAGTCCAGTCGTGCTTGCCGGAAGTGCGCTCGCGGCCCTTCTTGCGACAGTGGGCCTCGCTGCGCTCAGCCAGGTTGATCCACGTCTGCGCGTGCCGCCTACAGCTGCCGCCAACACCCACTTCGAGAACAAGATTCGCCCGCTCCTTGCCGAGAAGTGCTTCGAGTGCCATTCAGATCGAACTAAGACTCCCCAGGGCGGCCTGCGCCTAGACAGTCGAGCGGCGCTGCTGAAGGGCGGCGCCCAGGGCGCCGCCATCGTCCCAGGCGACTGGGAGCAGAGTGCGCTGAGGCGCGCGGTTACTCACGCGGACCCCGCGAAGCGAATGCCCCCTGGCGCCGCGCTTTCGCCCGTCGAGATTGCTTACCTCAAGGAGTGGGTTGCCGCCGGAGCGCCGTGGCCCGAAACGAGCGGCTCGAAGCCGATGCCGAGCAAGCCGACAAAGCCCTTCTGGGCATTCGTACCGCCGAAACCTCCGGCGCTGCCCAGGGTACGGCTGGGCTCCTGGGCCGCGAACCCGCTCGATCGATTCATCCTCGCTGCTCTTGAGGCGAAGGGGCTCACCCCCGCTCCGCCCGCAGACCGCCGCACGCTTATCCGAAGAGCCACGTTTGACCTTACTGGTCTGCCTCCCACCCCGGACGAAGTGAAGGCATTCCTTGCGGACAAACAGCCGGGTGCATTCAAGCGCGTTGTGGACAGGCTCCTTGCGTCACCTGCCTATGGCGAGCGGTGGGGCCGTCACTGGCTGGATGTGGCCCGCTATGCTGACAGCAATGGGCTCGACGAGAACTTGGTCTTCCCGCAGGCATGGCGATATCGCGACTATGTGGTTCGCGCCTTCAACCAGGATAAGCCCATCGACCGCTTCATCCGCGAGCAGATAGCGGGTGATCTGCTTGAGCCGAGCCGCGATCCAGGAGCAGAGTTTGACCACATCATTGCCACAGGCTACCTGTCGCTTGGCGCGAAGATGTTGGCCGAAGACGATCCCACGAAGCAGGAACTCGACATCATCGACGAGCAGGTCGATACGCTTGGCAAGACTTTTCTGGGGATGACTATCGGGTGCGCTCGATGCCACGATCACAAGTTCGACCCGCTGTCGGCGAAGGACTACTATGCGCTGGCCGGCATCTTCAAGAGCACGAAGACCATGCAGAACTTCACTGTGGTGGCAAGCTGGCAGGAGGTGGCGCTTGCATCGGAGGCCGAGAGGCTCAAGCTTGCTCGATCCGAGGCGGACCTGGCAGAACGGCGCTCCGCGAGGTCGAAGCTAGTTGAGCAATCCACTGCAGCGCTCCTAAAGACTGCGAATCAGGACCTAGAGAAGTATCGGCTGGCCGCTCGCGAGGTAATCCGCCTGCAGGCTGCGGGCCTGACGCTGTCACCAGTCCTTGAGAAGGCTTCTTCTGTTCTCCCGCAAGGTGCTCGGGTGGTGGAGGCGGAGGACTACATTCGCGGGAACGTATTGAAAGATCGAGACACCTATGGCAAGGGAGTGGGAGTGCTGGTGAACGCCGGACCACTGCCGAATGTGGCGGAGTATGAGCTTGAGTTCGCTGAGGCTGGAACGTACCAGCTCGATCTGCGCTATGCCTCGGCAGATGACCGGTCGTTTCGCATCCTCTTGAACGGGAGGGTTGTGGCGGCGAAAGCCGCTTCGGCCCCAACGGGTGGATTCTATCCCGATTCTCAGAAGTGGTTCGCTGTCGGCGCATTCACGTTTAGCAAAGGCAAGAACCTGTTGAAGTTCGAGCGGGACAGCTACTTCCCGCACATCGACAAGTTCCTGCTTGTGCCGAGAATGGGAACGGAAGTCCCGCGAACCCAAGAGGAGGTCGCGGCAGAAGTCGGGCTCGTACCGGAGTTCCTGGCTCAGGCGGTCGAGGCTGCAAAGATGGCCGGAGATGGAAAGCTTGAGTTCAGGGCTCCGGAGAAGCCTGAGTCGCTCTTTCCAGAGTCTGCAAGAGCGCTGGTTGCCCGCATGGACCAGGAGATTGAGTCAATCAACAAAGGAAAGCCGAACCTTCCGAAGGCGATGGCGGTCTCCGAGGGGAAGGCGGCAAACCTCAACCTCCTGCTTCGCGGCAACTACCTCACGCCTGCCGACGAGTGCGGGCGAAGGTTCCCAGCAGTGCTGAACGGCACGCAGCAGTCGATTATCGGCAAGGGAAGCGGACGGCTGGAGCTTGCAAACTGGCTCACGCGGCCGGACAACGCGCTTACGTCGCGCGTATTTGTAAACCGCATCTGGAGGTGGCACTTCGGCAAAGGAATCGTTCCTTCGACGGATAACTTCGGAGCCTTGGGCGACAGGCCGCAGAATCAGCCGCTGCTCGACTGGCTGGCGACGAGCTTCGTCCAAGACGGCTGGCAGCTCAAGAACCTGCATCGGCGAATCTTGCTCTCGAACACCTACCAGATGAGCAGCCGATACGATGCCAAGGCCGCCAAGGCAGACCCGGAGAACCGCCTGCATTGGAGGCACGAGCGCAGGCGACTGGAGGCAGAGGCAGTGCGAGATTCGATTCTGGCCGTCTCCGGCAAGCTCGACCGGACGATGGGCGGCTCGCTTCTGAACTTCAAAGACCGACAGTACGTAACGGACACGTCGAATGCCGACCCGGTCAACTACATGTCCCCGCGCCGGTCGCTCTACCTGCCGGTTATTCGCAGCGCGCTGTATGATGTCTATACGGCGTTTGACTTTGGCGACCCGACCGTGATGAACGGCGACCGACCCACCACGACAATTGCGCCGCAGGCGCTCTTCATGATGAACAGCCGCGTGGTGCTGGAGAGTACGAAGGCGATGGCGGAAGGATTGCTCGCGAAGCAGGACCTGGACGACGCGGGCAGAATTCGGTCTGGTTGGGAGACCTGCTACGGGCGGCCTGCCACAGGCGTGGAGGTGGCCAAGGCGCTGAAGTTCGTCCTGGGTGTGGAGACGGCGTTTCGCAATCAGCCTCAGGACCGGACGAAGAACGCCCGTCTCCTGGCGTGGCAGAGCCTCTGCAAAGCGCTCGTCTCGGCGAATGAGTTTGTGTATGTTGAGTAGTTGTCCTTGTGCCCCTGCGACTGAAGTCGCGGCTGTGAAGGGCACGAAATCCACCTTCGTGGATTGATGGTATCTGGGATAGAGCAGAGGAATAGTTCATGAACGCTCACTGGAATAGTAACATAGGCAAGCGTATATCCCGCCGCGAGATGCTGCGTCTGAGCAGCGTCGGCTTCGGCAGCGTTGCTTTCATGTCCCTGCTGGCCGAGGAGGCCGAGGCAGATAAGCGAGCTGCCGCGCCGGCAGACCCGCTCGCCATCAAGCCGCCGATGTTTCCGGCTCGGGCAAAGCGAGTTATCTTCGTCTTCCTGCATGGCGGGCCATCGCAAGTAGACACGTTTGACCCCAAGCCGCTCCTCACGCGAGACCACGGTAAACCGGTACCCTTTGCGAAGCCCAGAATCGTCTCAGGCGCCACCGAGAACCTGCTCAAGTCGCCCTGGGAGTTCAAGCGGTACGGCAAGAGCGGCATTGAGGTGAGCGACCTCTTTCCGCACGTTGGCGGCTGCGCGGATGACCTCTGCTTTATCAACTCGATGCACGGTTCCAACTCGCGCCACGGCGGCGCGCTGCTCGAGCTGCACACGGGTTCCGACACCTTCGTGCGGCCCAGCATGGGCTCGTGGATCACCTACGGCCTGGGCACCGAGAACCGCAACATGCCGGGGTTCATCACCATCTGCCCCACGCTGACTCACGGCGGGGTCAACAACTGGTCGAGCGCCTTCCTTCCTGCGGCTTACCAGGGAACTCCCGTGGGCAACGCGAGTATCTCGGCGGACCAGGCGAAGATACCCTTCATTCAGAATGCTCAGACCCCCAAGGAGATCCAGCGGATGGAGATCGACTTCCTGGGAGAGATGAACCGAGCAGAGCTGGCCAAGACCGGTCCCGACCACGGCCTGGAGGGCAGAATCGACTCGTTTGAGCTGGCCTTCCGAATGCAGAGTGCGGCTCCCGAGCTGCAGGACATTAGCGGCGAGACGCCCGAAACGCTGAAACTCTATGGCCTGGACGACCCGAAGACCAAGAACTTCGGACAGCAGTGCCTGATGGCGCGGCGCTTCTGCGAGCGCGGAGTGCGGTTCGTGCAGGTGACCCACTCGTACAAATGGGACCAGCACTCCGACCTCCGGCGGGACCACGCAAGCAACGCAATGGAGGTGGACAAGCCGATCTCCGGCTTGCTGAAGGACCTGAAGGGCCGAGGGCTGCTGAAGGACACGCTGGTAGTGATCGGCGGAGAGTTTGGCAGAACTCCGGTGGCGCAGGGCGGTGACGGGCGCGACCACAACCCGCATGCCTTCACGATGCTGCTGGCCGGAGGGGGTGTAAAGACCGGCTTCAAGTATGGCGCCACGGACGACTACGGCTACTACTCGGTGGAGAACAAGGTCCACATCCACGACCTGCACGCCACCATGCTGCACATCCTGGGGATGGACCACAAGCGGCTGACGTACCGGTACGCTGGCCGCGACTTCCGGCTTACGGACGTGAGCGGGGAGATTGTTACAGGAATATTGGGGTAGGGCGATCGCATGGTGCGTCCGACATGCCGATGGTGTTCCGTGTACAACCTGACCAGCGGGATACAGCAAGCAAACACCATGTCCAGTCACATCTGGCGGTCAGCGACAACTTGACAAGAATCGCCGCACCATGATACGATATTGTTAGTTGGTTGTACGATGTGTCGGTAAGTCTTTCTTTTTGTCTTTCCGGGTCAATTGGTCCACCTAGTTAGCGTGGTCATACTCGGCACTCTCTGTTTCACCTGGCGGATGTGCGGATGTGCATTGAACATCGCGAACTCTGTCGACTTCTTGACCGCTCCTTGCGGCCTCGCCCGATGTTGCGCCATCTGCCCGGACCCCTTCATCACTCTTCGCTTGTTCGCCGCTCGATAGTGCATCTCCCGCCATGGTCCGTTCAAGACGCCGCCCTTATTATCACTAATATAGGTACGGGGAAGCACCTCACTCTATCCTGGCACATAGGGCATTCAGATCGAGGAGTAATCCAATGAGCATGGGACCAATCCCAAACATCGCCGGTGGCTTGAGTGCCGGAGCGCAGTGCGTTGGAGCGTGTGGCACTGGCAGAGGCGGGGGCGGGAGTGGGGGCGGCGGATACGGCGGCGGATTCTTTGGTGACGGATGCTCGTCTTGCGGCGGCGCGGACGGACCGTCGTGTGACTGCGGGCAAGGTCAGTGTCCGCCGCCTCCACCCACAGGCCCATACGCTCAGAATATCTTTGTTGGTGCTGTTTCTGGACCACCACTGCTCAAGAATCTGAGAGTGACGTGCAAGAACACGGGCGTGAGTCAGGATTCCATATGCGGCAGCGTCACCTTCTATCATGAGACAAGCGGAACCAAGACTTACGACACGCCCGGCGGAGCCTGCCAAGACTGCATATTCGTCCCAAACAACTTTACGGCCGGGTCTGGGTCCAATTCCGGTCCGGTACCCATCGATTTGACGATATTCGTAACGATATCATAGTCATCTGCTCGTGAAGCAACATGAGACGCGCGGATTCCAATCGTGGTTGAGGAGTAGCTGATGATACGCACCATTAATCCGGAAGAGTTGGGCATTCCTATCCTTCAGTTGCCCGAAGGCTATGCGGACCGAGTTGGCTGCCGGAACTGTTCGGCGGCACATCGGCCCGCGCCACAGCCGAGCGGCAACCTCCAAGTGGACCCGGAAGTCCACCTGCCGAGCCCCGGGATGGATGTGGACATCGCCTATTTCTATAACGCGGTCTCGCAATACAATGGCCCATACGGCTACGGGCGCACTCTCTCAGCGAACCAACTCGCACAGGCGTCTGGCAGTCCAGCAATCGTCACGCTGACCCGTGGGGACGGCGCAATCGTCAGCTACCAGTACAACGGCGGCTCAGGCGCTTACGACCCAAAAACGCCGGGACTCTTCAACTCGCTCACCAAAGACTCTCCAAACAGTCTCTGGAAAGAGACTACTCCCCAAGGCCGCGTTACCGCCTACCCACTCAACGAGACCGGGATGATCACCACGGTCGCCTATGTTGAGAATGCTGTTGGCGTCCGCCACACCTTCGCCTATTCATCGGGCCGATTGCAGACGCTCCAAGATGCCGTGGG
>VFKD01000144.1 GCA_009885735.1 bacterium | reverse complement strand
GATCCGCTGCTCGCGACGCTCGTGGGCAAGCGCGACGTGACGGGCGCGGAGCGGCTCGATCGGCGCGATCAGGGCAAGCCGCTGGCCGGCAAGAGCACGCTCAATCGGCTCGAACTCACGCCGGCGCGGGCCAGCATCAAGAGTCGTTACAAGAAGATCGTCGCGCGGCAGAACGCCATCGCGGCCTGGTTTGTCGACGCCTTTCTACAGCTTCATCCGCAACCGCCGGAAGAGATCGTGCTCGATCTCGACGCGACCGACGATCCGCTTCATGGCGAGCAAGCGGGACGATTCTTTCACGGCTATTACAAGAGTTATTGCTATCTTCCGCTGTACATCTTCTGCGGTGAGCATTTACTGCTGGCGAAGTTGCGACCGTCGAACATCGACGCGGCGGCGGGCAGCGTGAAGCAAGTGGCTTGGATCGTCGCGCAGATTCGCGCACGGTGGCCGAACGTGCGAATCATCTTGCGCGGCGACAGCGGTTTCTGTCGCGACAACCTGATGAGTTGGTGCGAGGAAAACCGCGTCGATTACGTGTTCGGCCTGGCGAAGAATAAACGCCTGATCAAGATCATCGGGCGCGAGTTGCATCTCGCGCAACAGGAATTCCAAACGACCGGCCAGGCAGCGCGGCAGTTCCAAGATTTCGAATACCGCACGCAGAAGAGTTGGAGCCGGGCGCGACGCGTCGTCGGCAAAGCCGAGCATCTCGCGAAGGGGAGCAACCCGCGGTTCGTCGTCACGAGTTTATCTGCAGAACGGTTCGCGACCCGCGCGTTGTATGAAGACTTGTACTGTGCCCGCGGCGAAATGGAGAACCGCATCAAGGAGCAGCAGTTGTACTTGTTCGCCGATCGCACCAGTTGCCGCACGATGCGCGCGAACCAGTTGCGACTCTGGTTGTCGAGCGCGGCCTACGTGCTGATGCAGGCGCTGCGGCAACACGGCTTGAAAGGCACACCGCTGGCCGCGGCGCGTTGCGATACCATTCGCCTCAAGCTGTTGAAGATCGGCGCCATCGTCCGCGTGAGCGTCCGCCGCGTCTGGTTCTCGCTGGCCCAGAGCTATCCGTATCAGGCAATCTTCCAGCAAGTCTTCGATAATCTGCGCCGCTGGCTCCTGCCCGCGCCTGCCTGACAAGCCAAGTGGCCGCGAAACCCAATTCAATGCTGAACCCTCGCGCTCCCGCTCCGCGCCGACCACGGAAAAACCGGCCCGCCAGCCGT
>VFKD01000073.1 GCA_009885735.1 bacterium | reverse complement strand
TTGCATTCGACGCAGCCGGACGAAACACCCTGCTCGACGCCAGAACCTCGGCAGGAGTGGGACTTGCGATCTACTCGGCGTCATACGACCCAGTCGGCAACCGCCTCGGAGTCCAGGAGCTCGACGGGACCCTCGTGACCTACGCTTATAACTCAGGCTACCAGTTAACGAAGGACCAGCGCAGCGGGGCAAATGCCTACAACAACAGCTTCACGTTCGACCCGGCGGGCAACCGACTCACCCGGTCCGCGTCGGGCTCCCTCGCGAACTACACGAGCAACGCCGCGGACCAGCTCACTCTCGTCCAGCCCGCGAGCGGCGCACCGACTACGCTCTCCTACGACCTCAACGGCAACCTCACCCTGGAGAAGGCCGGCACGGTCGTGGACAGCTACACCTGGGACCCGGAGAACCGCCTCAGCGTCTGGAACTCTGGGGCGTTCAGCACGCTGCAAACATTTGCGTACGACCCGAGCGGCCTCAGAGTCCGCCGCGTGCTTCCCACTCGCACGGACAACATGCTGAACGACCAGCAGAACGTCGCCCAAGTCGTGACCGGCGACCCCGTGGTATACCAACACCTCCCAGGAGTCTGGGGCTCACTGTTCTCGGTGCGGTACTCCAATGCTAGCAAGATTGTCATCCCCGACTTCCAGGGGCACAGCCGCCTGATGGTGAACAGCTCGCAGGCGATAACGGAGACCGCAATCTATGATGCCTGGGGCGCCGAGGTGCTGAACATGACCAGCGGCAAGCTCGACTTCCGCTCCTGGGGCGCGTTGGGTTACTTCCGGGACAGCCCGACGAGGAGCTACGTCAGGGAGCGTGAGCTGAGAAAGGACTGGGGGCGGTGGTTGAGCGTAGATCCGATTGGCTTTGACAGCGGGGAGTGGAATCTGTATGGATATGTGGGAAACAGGGTGGTGGTGGTCGTGGATCCGAGCGGACTCATCAGAGTCGAGGGATGCAAACCGCAGGATGCCGCGATATTGGCCGACGTTGCACGGCAGATGTGTGCCAAGTTTCAACAAGCGGACAGGAATGGAACGTGGCCATGGATTCAGCATTGTTATCTTGGTTGCATGCCGAAGCATTATTCGCCTCCGACAGGGATAGACACCGGCAAGACAGAGTGTTATCGGAATTGGTGCATGAAAGGCATAATTCGGTGTAATTACCGCACCGATTGTTGTGGCAGTACGCCGGGAAATGTTATATGTGCGTGCGCTGGCGCTGGAGGGCCAATAAATGTCTGCGTGAATTACTCAATGCCTGGTGGTAGATGGGATGGGCGTGGCTGCGGGTGTTATGCTCCCCCAAAGGGTAACTACAGGCCCTGCAGAGCACAGGAGTGTCAAGGCCGCGAGGGATTCTACACTCTCCTGCATGAATTGCAGCACCATTGTGGCAGTACAGGCGGCCCATATGAGTCCCACGCGGATTATGCAGCGTGTTGTACACTTCAAGGCCTATATGACGTAATCTACCCCCCACGGCTAAGAAATCGAGAAGTCTATGACGTCTTGTAGGCTCTCCATGGTGAGTTATGGCAAACTAGTATACCGTTGTATGACGGCCACTAGTATGAGATTGACTCAAAGCCGCAGTTCGAGGCTCGGCGGATTGCATGGCTTCTATGTCAGCATGTCATCGTTGATCGCCGTATGTTCGGCAGCAATCACGGTCTCGTGCAATCGCGAACAGCAGACATCGGAAGGAATGGTTCCATTTATTCAATTCGGTCCACATTATCAAGTATTTGTCCGTCAGACTGGCGCGGACTCTGGAGTATATCCAATTCCCTACCATTATGAATTGTTCACAAGGCAAGGAGCGTCCTATCAGGCATTTGACAATCTATCGCTTCAAGCTAATGAAGCGATCATCGCACGCCCTGACGAGGCCTTGAGCTACGTTCGGCTAATGTCAAAGTCAGCTGCTGCGCTGGAGACATCGGGAGGCCTATTCGAGGCGTTAAGTACACCTGCAGGAGTTGAATTGTGCCCAAGGTCCAAAGCACGCGGCCCACTCAATGGCGTACGAGGTATAGGCATGTTCGCGGTAATCGAGGATACAGTCTTCCGCAAGATGGGCTTGCATGAGCCAATCAATGAGCCGTCCCAAGGTCAATTTGTGATTACTCGCTGGGTGTGGCGTCGGACGCACAACCACACCGCATCACAGTACATCGAGCGAGTGAGGGAGGTCGTATCACCGCGCGGACGCTACTCAGTGAATGTGATCGACGGTCGCATGGTCGATCCTAAGTACGGCGTATATCTACAGTTGCCTAGGACACGGTAACTGTGCCGCACGGTGTACAAGCTCCCGATTTACCAGGATAGCGTGAGACACTCCATCGTACCAGAATTTGTGTAGGTCAGGGTTGCACGGGGACAAGGACTTGACCATCAGTTACTCAAACGGCCGTTTGCCTCACCTCACCCTCTGGTGGCCATAGTCCGTGGTATAGAGTCGTCACCCCGATCTTGTACCTGAGTTGCTATCGCACCCACCGTCTCGCGTGTTCGTCGGCCCTTCCGTGTGTCTGTGTGCCTGCTCGGTCGACGGGCTATATCGCTGACCACAACGAGTGTACAATACACGGTAGTTGTCGCAAGTCGGGAGGCAATTCGGTGTGGTTGGTGGAATCTCTCGGTTGGTGACCACATTGCTCCACACCGGGGATCCAACTTGGCATCCGATTCTAGTCGCGGAGAGTTTCTTGCCTCGTCCGCGCTTGCTTCCGGACTGGTTGGTAAATGGGAAAGGCAAAAGGACGACTTGGCCGCGTTTATAGGCTGTCATACACGGCGTCCTCTTCATTGTCCCATACCTTCATGAAGGCGGGCTCGGCGAGACGCATGAGGGACCGCGTAAGCTGAATGTCGGACAGTTCATCATCAGCCGGCAGGTCAAGCAAGTCCTGCCCAAGAACTCGCCACTGGCGACCTATCCTGATTCCCCTTGCGCGGCCGGAGGTCAATAGGCGCACAATGCTGCGCCGGGGCACGCGCAGCATTGCTGCTGTTTCGTCGACCGTATAGTAGACGTTAGGATGTATGCTTAGTTGGTGAGTAGCCATTGTATAGTCGTTCCTGGAGATCGCCCGGATTTGCCAGCTTGACCGATATTATACCGTTGCCGTAGCACCAAGGCGCAGCTCGGCACATTATCGCCCGAAGGATGGCGTGAACTTTGGATATCCGCTTTGCGGCAGCATTTGGTCACCCACCAGCGGCAACTGGCGCGCGGACGCCGAGGGCGACTGCAGTGTATAATCGAATGGACTGCGAGAGCTCTCGCCTTGGTTCGGAAAGGAGCCAATCATGGTTACAATCACTCTTCCACCGGAACTGGAGCATACCGTTGCCGAGAGGGCGCAGCAACTAGGCACCACGCCGCAACTGCTGGTGCTTGACGAACTACGCCGGTGCTTCTCTCCGGCTCCCCCTGCTCCTTCCGAGGAGGGAACCCTGGCCGACTACCTGGGTGAGTTCATTGGCTGCATCCATAGCAGCGAAGTGGTTCCCGGCGGCGCTCAGATGTCACGAGATTCTGGCAAGAAGTTCGCCGCGGGCATGGCAGAGAAACGACGAGCAGGCAAGCTGTGACCCTGACCGACACGGGACCACTTGTCGCCTTGTTGGATTTTGATGACGACCAGCATGCGGTCTGCCTTGCTGCAGCGAGGGCAATACCCGCAGGTTCGTTTCTGACAACTTGGCCGTGCTTCACAGAGGCCATGTATCTGCTCGGCGAGTCCGGCGGCTATCGCTACCAGGAACGTTTGTGGCAGATGCGCTGGACGGATCGCCTTCAGCTTCTAGATCCGACCGCGATAGAAACCGAGCGTATGGCCGCGTTGAGGGCCCAGTACCGCAATGTGCCGATGGACTTAGCAGATGCTTCGCTTGTAGCGATAGCAGAGAGCCGCAACTTTCGTCGCCTATTCACGGTCGACAGCGACTTCTTCATCTATCGCTTGGCCGACGGCTCTATGTTGGAAATCGTGCCCTGAGGCACATGAGGTATCCGTTGTTGGCCACACAATGCGCCCGGAGGTCCCACCATGCGATCTGACCCATCCCGCCGAGAGTTTCTCATTTCATCCTCGCTTGCTGGTCTTGCCGTCTCCGCAAGCGCCCTCAGCCGCGATGCTGCCTCGCAGGTCCCGCCCGTGCCGATCATCGACACGCACCAGCACCTCTGGGACTTCCGCAAGTTTCGCCCGCCTTGGCTCAGCGGCAAGGGCGAGGAGAAGATAAACCGCTCCTACACGCCTGCGGACTACAAGCGCGAGACTGCCGGCCTGAACGTAGTGAAGACGGTGTACATGGAGGTGGACGTGGCTCCTCGGCAGCACGTGGCCGAGGCGGAGTATGTGGCGGAGATGTGCCGGAGCCGCAGCACGCCAATGGTGGCCGCTGTAGTGGGCTGCCGGCCCGGTTTGCCGGGGTTCGAGGCGTACGTGCGGCGCTTTGCCGGGTCGAAGGCGATCAAGGGAGTGCGGCAGGTGCTGCAGGTGCCCGACACACCGCCGGGTTACTGCCTCAAGCCCGCATTCGTGAAAGACATTCGGCTGCTGGGGGAGTTGGGTCTCACCTACGACATCTGCATACGGCCCGGCGAGCTGATGGATGGCGCAAAGCTCATCGACCTCTGCCCGCACACTCGGTTCGTGCTGGACCATTGCGGCAACGCCTCGGCGCGGGACCCGAACTCCGAGAAATGGCGACAGGACATTACCGCAATTGCAAGGCGCAAGAATGTGGTGTGCAAGGTCTCCGGCATCATCAAGACGGTGAAGCCCGAATGGGACACCGAGACGGAGCTGCAGTCCATCATCACCCACGTTATCGAGGAGTTCGGCATCGGCCGGGTGATGTTCGGCGGCGACTGGCCGGTCTGCAACAAGACGAAGAGCTTCCGCGATTGGGTCACGGCCCTGCGCGGGTGCCTCACGGCCTACTCCGAGGCTGAGCAGCGTAAGCTGTTTCACGACAATGCTGCGAGGTTCTATGGGATTGGGTAGAGGTCAAGGCGGCTCCTATGACCGTAATCCGTTCGCCCTGAGCGCTCGACAGCCTCATCGTCGAGCAGTCGAAGGGTGCGATTTAGGCAAAGTGCGAAATCGTTCCTGGGATTGTGGGGACCTGTAATTCGCGATGAGAAGTCTCCGCCTTCCTCTTACCCACCTCGACGTCTCGGCCCTCTGCCTGGGAACGGGCGGCTTCGGCACCGAGACCTGTGGTGCCGAGGCAGACGCCCTGGTCGCCACTTTCCTGGAGGCCGGCGGCACGTTCTTCGACACGGCGCACGTATACGGCGGCTGGATTGAGGGCGCGACCGGCGCCAGCGAGCGCGAACTGGCGGCAAGCCTGACGAGAGTGGGCGGCTGGGACCGCGCCGTGGTTGCCACCAAAGGTGGGCACCCGCAGTTTGGAGACTTCTACCTGCGGCCGGACGCCTACTTGTCGCCCGAGGTGATTGCGGGCGACATCTCGGCCAGCCTCCGCAACCTTGGGAGAGAGCGCATTGACCTCTACTTTCTGCATCGGGACGACCTGCGCATGTCCGTGGCCGAGATCGTTGAGATGATGAACCGCGAGGTGAGGAGCGGGCGAATTCGGCACTTCGGCGCGAGCAACTGGTCCGTGGAGCGCATCGCGGAGGCGAACGCCTATGCTGAAGCCTGCGGCCTCCAGGGCTTCGTTGCGTCCGAAGTGCAGTGGAGCCTCGCCGTGCCGAACTGGAACGTGACCGAGGATCCCACTCCACGCTACGTAGGCACTGCCGAGCGAGAATGGCACGCTCGGACAGGCATGCCGGTGGTGGCCTATTCAGCAACCGCGTGCGGCTACTTCGCGGAGCCGCCGCGGCCAAACGGTCAGTTTGACAGCGATGCGAACTCGGAGCGTCGGAGCAGCGCTTTAGCGGTGGCGAAGGAGCTGGGCTGTACGCCTACTCAGGTGGCGCTCGCCTGGCTGCTGCATCAGCCCTTCCCCGTTGTTCCCCTGTTCAGCACGCGAAAAGTCGGGCATCTGGCCGAGGCGGTCGGCTCACTGGAAGTGAGGCTGACCGCGTCGCATGTGGAGGGGTTGGCGGAGTAGGCGTTATCGGGCGTGTGGCGTCCCGAAGTCACCCGCGTTTGCTTACACCCTATCTCGCGTCCGAGATGTAGCAGCCCACCGCCTTTGTGACTTTCGTCTTCGGTGACCTCCCCACGATGATCTGGTCGAGGGCGTTGCGGAGGTCGTGGGTCCTCACTTCGTAGCGTCTTACTCCCAGCGACGGATAGAGGTCATTGATCCGGCCTCGGTAGAGCAGCCTGCCGGTCGGGGAGAGAACCGCCGCCTCTGGGGCAATGGTCGCGCCTGTCTTTGCAACCCACACATGCTTGGAGTCGAGGAGCGCGGGAAAGGAGTGCTTGTACTCCTTGCTGTGCGAACGCGCGTCTGCGGCGCTCAGCTTGCCGTCCACATAGACTAGGTAGAACGCGACGCCATTCTTCGAGTACTTGTCTGCAATACGGCTCATCTCGGGAGCGTAGGCATTGGAGATGGGGCACTCGCGCAGCACGA
>VFKD01000453.1 GCA_009885735.1 bacterium | reverse complement strand
TTGCATTCGACGCAGCCGGACGAAACACCCTGCTCGACGCCAGAACCTCGGCAGGAGTGGGACTTGCGATCTACTCGGCGTCATACGACCCAGTCGGCAACCGCCTCGGGGTTCAGGAGCTCGACGGGACCCTGGTGACATACGCCTACGATGCTGCCTATCAGTTGACGAAGGACCAGCGCAGCGGCGCAAATTCGTACAACAACAGCTTCACGTTCGACCCGGCGGGTAACCGGCTCACCCGGTCCGCCTCGGGCTCGCTCGCGAACTACACCAGCAACGCGGCTGACCAGCTCACTCTCGTCCAGCCCGCGAGCGGTGCGCCTACCACACTGAGTTACGACCTGAACGGCAACGTCACCCTCGAGAGGGCCGGGACTGTCGTTGACAGCTACACCTGGGACCCCGAGAACCGCCTGAGCGTCTGGAACTCGGGGGCGTACAGTCAGTTGCAGACGTTCTCATACGACCCGTCTGGTCTGAGAGTTCGCCGCGTCCTGCCGACACGCACTGACAATCTTCTCTACGATGGGCAGAATCTGGCTCAGGTCACAGGTACCGACCCAATCGTGTACGAGAATGCACCAGGACTCTCTGGTTCGTTGTTCTCGTTAAGGTGGAGTGGAGCAAGTAAGTTCTATGTACCGGACCATCAGGGGCATACGCGCTTACTGTTGAACTCCGCTCAGAGCGTCACGGACACGGGCCTAGTGGATGCATGGGGAGTCGAGATTGTCAATCCTACTACAACTAGGAACGATTTCCGATCCTTTGGTGCGTGGGGCTACTTCCGCGACAGCCCGACGAGAAGCTGCTTCGGGAGCGCACAGCTACGACGGGACTGGGGCCGCTGGATTCAGAGGCAGAACCTTGCATTCGCCGGATACTCGATGTACGCTGGTGCTCCCGCAGGACTCGGTGGATTCGGCACGTTCGGCCAACATCACAGTAAGCCTCCAAAACCAGGGGATAGATATATGCCTGGGCTAATCAAGGGACCTGGAACTCCTCCCATTGAGGCGTCACCTCTTCCGCCCTCGATGCCCAAGCTGCCGCCAGAATCCGGACCTGGCAATTCAGGCGGTATCACGATTCCATGGCCCCTTATTGGTCAGGTAGTCATCATTATCGGTGGTGGTATAGCGATTGGAGAGATTATAACCTATCGTCCCGGCCACCCGACAGGTCCATTCACAGGGATTGGCACAGTTATAGGTGATTGGATAGGAGACAGGCTCTTCCCAACAAATCCAACAATAGGCGCGCCTGACCCGACATTCGATGATAGATGGAGACGCGAACGCGACCGTGTAAAGATAGGTCGCCCAATTAGGGATCCACGGTTTATACCTGATCCTGAGCCTTGCCCGCGTGCTCGGGAATACTGCGAGGACTGGTGTAACAGGAATGCGGGTAACATAGGCAGGGCGTGTCGTGGGCGTGGTGGAACGGCACAAGAGTGTGCAGACGAGCAGGGTGAATGGTACGCCTGTTGCATCGACTGGTGCGATGTGTCAGCAAGCCTCTGTCGAGCTGGTTATCCCAATCCATTGCCGTGGTGGGATTGCGGGAAGAGTAAACGGAAGACACGGCCGCCATGGCAGGATCCAGATGGACCGGACGGATGCTATTAGTGAACGAGCCAATTGAGTACGAGGGTATTGCTTCACTTCGCGGGTACCGTAGCGCACGACAGAACGGATTTCAAGGCCTAGATACTTGGCTTGCTCAGTACGCCGTAGCACGACTGCAGGCGGGAGACGCAAAGTCGCACTATGCGCTAACGAGGAAGAGACTCCGCATCAGGAGTGTCCTAAATCACCTTGCCGATGCAGTCGACATTGCACAGGTGCTCTTGCATCACACGGAGGCGTCATCGCCCGGTTGCTTGGAGGCGGCAAAACTGCTGCACATGCATGCCCTCTGGCCTGAGGGCGTGGACTCATTCATCAGTTACGGCCGTGAATTGGCATGTGCATCTCTGCAATCTCCAGCTGAAGATTGGATGATTGCAGTCGCATACCGTGACATATTGAAGTTTGTGCGCCTAGAGCTAAGGGTTAAGAGCGATCGGAAAGTAAGGCGAAAAGAGCTTTCGGAGGTAGCGGCTCGCCTCGGCAAGCTCGTTAGTTACGCTAATGTTTCAGGACAGTCGATCGCCGACATTCTAGTTGGTTTGGCCAAAACCAAGTACGAATACAGGCATCTGGTGCTGCTGCAAGAGTATGGTAGGCTGTCCGCCGAATTCGCAGATGGTAACGAGGGAGTGGAAGGTGAGATTTCGCATTTGCTTGATATGATCAATGATGACTCGCGATGAATGCCTCAGTTCGCATCCTCAATTGGATTCGCGCCAGAGTGTATCCCGACGTGGTAAGAGGATTACGATGGTAGTTGAACCTGCCGTGCCCTGCGAATCGGCCTCCGTAGATGGAATTACCTCGCCCCATCACAATCTGAGGGCCGACGCTCTCACGGTGGAGCCCTCGAAGTACCAACACCTGCCCAATGTAACTGCCGTGCGGCACTGGAGCTACACCAGTAACGCCGCCGACCAACTCACGCTCGTCCAGCCTGCGAGCGGCGCGCCGACCACACTGAGTTACGACTTGAACGGTAACCTGACTCTCGAGAAGGCCGGAACGGTCGTGGACAGCTACACCTGGGACCCCGAGAACCGCCTCACCGTCTGGAACTCCGGGGCGTACAGCACGCTGCAGACATTTGCTTATGACCCGAGCGATCTCCGCGTGAGGCGACAGCTTCCCACCCGCACGGACAACCTCCTAAACGACGACCAGAATGTCGCGCAGATCGTCACCGGCGACCCGGTAGTCTACCAACACCTGCCAGGAATCTGGGGCTCACTCTTCTCGGTGCGTTACTCGAACGCGAGCAAGATTGTGGTTCCCGACTTCCAGGGCCACAGCCGCTTGATGGTGAATAGTTCACAGGCCATCACAGAGACGGCGATCTACGACGCTTGGGGCGCCGAAGTCCTGAACATGACTAGCGGTAAGCTCGACTTCCGGTCGTGGGGCGCGGTGGGCTACTTCCGGGACAGCCCGACGAGAAGCTACGTCAGGGCACGGGAACTGCGGAGGGACTGGGGACGGTGGTTGAGCGTGGATCCGATTGGGTTTGAGGGTGGGCAGTGGAATCTGTATGGGTACGTGGGGAATTCGCCTGTGGTGAGGGTTGATGCGAGTGGACTCCAAGCGGCAGTCCCAGAGGACCCAGACTGTCCTTCATGCGGGTGGTTCTGGCCGCGCTCACGCGTCGGCCGGATATTCATTGACTGCAATTGCAAAGGCAAGGGAATCCGCATTCTTCCGGAGGATGGCGACCTAGTTGACAACCCGACGTGTGGTATCTGGATCGCGGCGGATGCAGTAATCTTCAACGGCAAGACCTACAAGATTAATGGTCAAACATGTGTGACACTCAGTTGCCCGCCGGATGATGCCCACGGCTGTTATTCCCCAAGATTCACATGTCTTAGGTGCTCTTTTAGTGCGATCCATAAGAAAAAGTGCAGATGGCCAAACCGCGTTGACCTGTGCAAGGAATTCTGTTATCAATCGTGTCCACCACTCGCAGAGTGTCGTGGTTACAGTCGCTAGCCATGGTTCTCATGAGATGTCGACTACGGTGTCTGTTCCTTGGCCTGGTTTGCGGAATAGCCTTGTCGGGCGTAACAGCTCAAGTGATTTACCTATCTGACCCTCAAGTAGCTCCCTCGTTTATCTCGATGACGCTTCGTCGCGGTATGACTATGGACGAGGTGCGGTACAGTTTGCCAGGGTCAATGCGCATTCGCTCTAGACTTGGCTCGGAGGATTATTGGGTTCTGAATGAGTGCGAGCCATGCTTCCGAATCAAGTGCCGCCCTGAGATAACCTTGCGGTTCACAAAGGCGCGAACGCTGGATGATGCCTTTACTACGACGGGATTGAGCGAAGACTTGACTCCCATCAAGCTAATCGGTGAATAGGCCGGATCGGTAATGCCGTATGAAGGAAGTTCGCATACGATGCGATTTAACCAGTTCATCGTTACCGATGACACCTGTTTGCGGAATATATTCACAGCATCTGCTAGAATGCACGAGCTTCTCTTTTGGGTGCCCATCGACGCCAGTTCGTATTATAACACGTTCACCTATGATGCAGCAGGAAACCGCGCGACCAAAGTTGCAAGCGGCATTACCACGACGTACACGTACAACTACGCCGACCAACTCACCCTGGCGAAGCCCTCCAACGCCAGCGGCACGACCTACACGTATGATGCCTCAGGCAACATGAGCGAGGAGAATACGGGCGGTACGCTGTGGACGTACTATAGACAGGCGTTAAGAATTGACCGACCCCAGCCGCATAGGCACGTCTCAGGTCCTTCTGCCATCCTGCAGCACGCGGCTATGCGCTCCCGGTTCCGGGAGGTCGCCGCCATGTCACCTATTGTGGTGACCATGGTCACCACGAACAGCAACGCAAGGGCCGGGTCTTGGGGCGGATAACGCGGCGGCGTCTGACTGAACAGTGAATGCCGCGCAGGACGCTTCTGGCGCCAACTACCTCAACGACGTTCCTCGGTCATTCGCCATCTAGCACCGTCACTCGCCATGGAACATCTTGGTGCGCTCACCATGCCCAATCCGCTCCGCCTTCGTGGTAACCTACTACCATGCTCCACTATGCAAGACCGCTCGCAAGGCTTGTCTCCGAACTCGAGAAGCTCCCCGGCATCGGGCCGAAGTCGGCCCAGCGGATGGCCTTCCACATCTTGCGCATGACGGACGAGGAGGCTGCGGGGCTCACCTCGGCAGTGCTCGACGTCAAGCAGAAGATCTCGCTCTGCGAGGAGTGCTACAACTTTGCAGACCAAGCGCTCTGCGACATCTGCCGAGACACGCGGCGGGATCGGACCATGCTCTGCATCGTGGCTGAACCACGCGACATGATTGCGATGGAGAAGACGAACGAGTTTCGCGGCCTCTATCATGTGCTTGGCGGGGTTATCTCGCCGCAGGATGGAGTTATGCCGGACATGCTTAAGATTCGCGAGGTCTTCCCGCGCCTCTCGCGAAACGGAGTGCAGGAAGTCATCGTTGCGACCAATCCTACGGTTGAGGGAGAGGTGACCGCAGCCTACCTCGCAAAGAACATCAAGCCGCTGGGAGTGCGCGTGACGCGAATTGCGCATGGGCTTCCTGCCGGCGGAGACCTCGACTATGCGGACCAGGCAACCCTCATCTCCGCGCTCACCTGGAGGCGGGAGCTTTAACCCGATTTTTACATGAACGAGGCTGGGCTTAACCGTAATTCCTGCGAAAGCAAGTATCCAGAAGGGCGCGACTGGGTTCCCGCTTGGGTTCCCGCTAAGGACATGCGGGAATGACGGTGCGGGAATGACGGCTTGCCAGATTGCACCGCTTGCACGAGTAATCCGATTAGTGCAGGCTAGGGCCAGGTGGAGGGCATCTGATGAAGCTCGTAACCGTTTGCAGCTGTCTCCTGGCTGGTTCCACGGCGCTATTGTGGACGCCCAGGCAGGATAAACGGGCGGCGAAGCCCTGGATGCAGGCCGAAAGCCGCGAAGTCGGCAGCGTTCGACTCTCCGTGGACGACACTGCGGTGCTGCACCGGCTCCCAAACCCGTACCACGGAACCAATCTCGTCTCGCACTGGAACCCGGTGGGAGACTCTCCGGAGATGGTGCGCGCCTACTCGCAGCTTGGCTTCAAGCTGCTCCGATTCCCCGGCGGCGTCACCGCGCACTTCTACGACTGGAAGCAGCCGAAGCGAATCTCAAATGTGAATCTATCGCCTGCGGATGCATATCGCGTGGCGCAGTCCTCCGGCGGCGAGATGATCTTTCAAACCAACGCGGCAAATGACCGGCCTTCGGGAGGAGGCAAGAAGGGGGCCAAGAAGCAGGGCGCCGCCCCAAAGCCGACTGGTTTGCACTACGACAGCTGTGGAGAGCACGCGGCGGCCTGGGCGAGGGAGTGCCTCCGGTCCGGCATCAAGGTGGCCTACTGGGAGATTGGCAACGAGCCGGAGATGGATGCGCCCAAGGAGCTAAAGGCAGACCCGGATGCAACCTACCGCTGGTACAACCGCAAGTTCGAAGAGCATGCCAGGGCCATCAAGGCTGCGGATCCGAAGGCGAAGCTGATGGGGCCGGCCTCCACGAACATCTACTACTGGTGGCGGCTAGGCAATCTGGAGCGGTTCCTGAAGGCACACGGCAACCGCTATGGAACCGGGCTGGTGGACGCAGTGTCAGTTCACTACTACCCGGAAGCCTGGAAGCTGGACTGGCCGGAGGCGCGCGCAGTTCCCTCCAAATGGCCCGGCGCAATGAAGTTCATCCGCGAGACGATCCGGAAGTATGATACGCGACCGCTGCCGGTCTATGTGACGGAATGGAACTTCAGCGGCGGCACCAACAATGCCACGGCAGGCAAGCTGTCCAATGCGCTTGGCTGCGCCGATATAGTTGGGCTCTTCAGGCAAACCGGAGTGGCGGGACACACGCACTTCTGCCTGCAGCGAATTCGAAACAACTGGGGAATGCTGGCCTCCGCAAGCGACTCTAGGGAGCCGAGCGCTCCATCGCCGACCTATTTTGCCATGGCGATCGCCGCCCGGCTAGAGGGTGACGTGCTGCGTGTAAAGTCCGACAAGGACAAGAAGACGGTAGTCAGCAGCTATGGCGCCCGCGCTGCAGATGGCTCGCTGCGCATCATGGCGATCAACAAGACGCTTGCCAAGCAGACGGTTACGCTCGACTTTGCGCTGTTCAAACCCTCCGGCAGGCCGATGGACCTCTACACGCTGGAGGGGCTGAAGGGCGGGCTGGGGTCTGCAAAGGTTCGCTACAATGGAGTTGAGGACCCGCACCCGGAGCGGGATTCCCTGCCGGCGCCTCGGCGCATTACTGCAGCTGGTCCATGTCGCATCGAGTTGCCTCCGCTCTCGATGGCCCTTGCAGTATTCCCGCGCTAGGCGCGCCTGCACTCCAGCACGGCAAACGGTGGGGCCCGCCGCACGCGACAGATGACGAGCCCTGCGTTGCGAGCCAAGGCGCGATACTCCGCGAGTGTCCGCTCCCGTCCGCCTGAGGTGATGACCATGAGGTCTAGGTCGGTGAAGTAGGCAGGGTGCGGCCTAGGAGTGGCGGGCAGCAGCATCTCAATGACGAAAACTCTCGCGTGGTCGCCGGAGAGCGCGTCTCGGCATGACGTGAGGATTCGCGCAGCGTTCGCGTCGTCGAAGTCATGCACCACTGCACGCACAAGCAGTGCGTCCGCATTCGGAAGTGGATCTCGGAGAATGTCGAGGCTGACAGCGTCGATGGCATTTGTCCCGCAATCCAGATCTTCTGGCCGCAGAGCCGCCACGACGTGCGGCAAGTCCACGAGCGTCCCTCGGATCGACGGGAAGCGCCGACATGCCTCGCGGATTAGGCCACCCGTACCGCCTCCAACATCCACGACGTGCTCGAAGCGCGACAAGTCGCATATCTCGACGATTCGCGGCGCCGATTGGGCGACCCCGGCCTCCATGCCTGCCGTAAACTCTCGGCTGCGCTCCGGGTGTGCGGCAACGTACTCGAAGAAGCCTTGGCCGTGGCTGGTCTCAAAGGCTGGCCTTCCGGTATGGACGCTCTCCGCTAGGTCTCCCCAGAAGCTGCCGCAGAAGCCGGAGGCCATCTGGTGCAGCACCGACAGGGGAGTCTCCGTCAGCGCTTCACCAACCGGTGTGAATTCGACGTGACCGTTTTCTATAGTCCTCAGCGCGCCTATCGACCTCAATGCTGTAAGCAGGCGATTGAGTGAGGGCTGGTGCGCCTGGATTGTCGCTGCAAGCTCATCTTCAGTACAGCGTCGAAGTCTCAGCGCCTCTGGCAGGCCAAGAGTGCATGCGGCGTGGACGAGCCTTGCGGTCGGCGCGTGTGCGAGCAGCGCGAAGGCGCGGCTGCGCGCTCTTGGCGTAACGGACAAGTATCCTAGTCGCGCTGGGGCTGGCGGAGTATCCAGGCCGCCGCGCCCACAATGTCCGGCGCGACATAGGCCGGTCGCACAGCAAACTCTGAAGGGCGATAGGGATCTGTCTTGCCGGAGAGTACGAGAATGGGTATGCAGCCCGCTCTGGCGCCGCACTCGATATCTGCGGGCCGATCTCCCACTAAGTAAGAGCGCGAGGCGTCTATGTTGTGCTCCGTACAGGCTTGCTGAACCATTCCGATCTCAGGTTTGCGGCAGGTGCAGCCATCCTCTGGACCGTGCGGGCACCAGTAGATGCCCGAGATCGTTCCGCCTGCCTCCGAAACGCGGCGGCGAAGGTGCGCGTGCATCTCGTCGAGGGCTGCAACAGTTACCAAGCCGCGGGCAATTCCGGACTGATTGCTCACCACCACAACCGCGAATCCGGCACTTGAGAGCGATGAGATTGCCTCCGCGGCTTTCGGAAACATCTCGAACTCACCTAGGGACTTGACGAAATCATCCCGGTCGCGGTTGATCACGCCGTCGCGATCGAGGAAGACGGCTCTCAGTGCTTCTCGCCCTTCACCGTCTCGCG
>VFKD01000285.1 GCA_009885735.1 bacterium | reverse complement strand
CCCGCAGATATTGCGCGAGCTATCCCGAATTCACAATGACAGGACCCGTTGCCGCCATTATTCCCACGGCGACGGTAACTTTTGCAAACTGCTCGGGCGGACGAACACTGTGGAACACGGTTCTTTCGTGCGAGGAGAATTATCATGAAGCAAACGCATTCAAGTATCGTTGGAATGACGTTCCAGGCCAGGCGATGAATCTCGACGGATATGGCTGGATTGTAGAGGTGGACCCGTTTGGCGACATGAGGCCCATGAAACATAGCTGCCTTGGGAGATTCGCCCACGAAAATGCAGCCATGCGGCTTGGCGCCAGCGGAAAGCTGATCGTCTATATGGGAGATGACAAGGAGGACCAGTGCTTCTACAAATACGTGAGCGCGGAACCCTATCGAGCCGGGGCAACTCGAGCCGAACGTCGCAAACTGTTGGAGCAGGGCACTCTCTATGCGGGCGACTTTGCAAACGGCAAGTGGCTGCCCATCGACATTCAGCGCAGTCCGGAACTGAAAGAGAAGGGCTTCAAAGACCAGGCGGATGTGCTCATCCGCACTCGCGAGGCGGCCAAGGCCCTCGGCGCCACGTCCCTGGACCGGCCCGAGGATTGCGAGGTTCATCCGAGGGACGGCAGCGTCTATATTGCTCTAACGAATAGCATTCTTCACGGCAATTTCTATGGTCAGATAGTTCGCCTCATCGAGAAGGCGGACGATGCCGAGGCCGAGAGCTTTCACTTCGAGATATTCCTGGTGGGCGGCCCTCAAAGCGGGCTCGCATGCCCCGACAATCTTGTCTTCGACCGCAAAGGCAACCTGTGGGTGGTGACGGATATAACCGGCTCAAAGCTCAACAAGGGGTGTTATTCGAGCTTTGGAAATAATGGAATGTTTTTTGTGCCAACCTCCGGCAAGTCGGCAGGCGATGCATTCCAGTTTGCATCCGGACCCATTGAGAGCGAGCTGACGGGACCCTGGTTTACAGAGAATAACGATACGCTGTTCCTCTCGGTTCAGCACCCCGGCGAGCAGAGCAAGCTCGGCGGGCAGCCAACGAGCCGGTGGCCGAGGGGAGGCGGAGACGAGCCGAGGTCGTCGGTGGTGGCGATTACGGGGTTCTAGGCCGAACCATGGTGCTGAGCGTGCTGCCTCCCTTCGAGGAACGCGCGAGAATTCCTGAACCAACGGGCTGAACTCAAAGACAAACAGTGTGCGACACTTGCTAATCATGCGATCTGGACCGAGGCCAGTCGATGTCAGGTACTCATTCCCAGTCGTGGTACAATCTTGCATGAGCGCACTCTTACAAACCGAACATCCACATGTTCGCCGCGATCACCGAGGGCGACCTGTGGTTGGATCAGGCAATCTGGAAGTACACATACTCGCGCGGCTCTGGCAACTTGAAGTACCCGTCGAGGAGTTGGCTAGCGACTATCCCTACTTGAGCAAGGGCGAGATATTGGATGCGCTGAGCTATTATTGCGACCACCAGGCGGAAGTCGACGCCCTGATTGCCGGGAATCGAGTGCCGGAGGAGCTCTCCGCGAGTGCCGGCTGATCTCGACAGCAACCAGATAAGACTCTATCTCGACCAAGACGTACGAATCCGCCTAGCCGGCATGTTAAGAGGGCTTGGAGTAGACGTTCTGACGACCCTATTCTCGAAGACTCGGCGCTGAGGACCAAGACCAATTGGCATTTGCCGCAGCGGACGGGCGGGCGATTGTCACTCACAACCGATCCGATTTCGAGCAGCTCCATCTACAATACTTCACCGAAAGCCGCAACCATTCTTGCATTATTGTCGCCTCAGTAAAACGCGACCTGGGCATCACGCGAGATCGCATTCTGGACCTCGTGAACCGCCTGGGCCAAGTGTACATGTCAAATCAGCTCCTGTTCGCGTAGGTGATGCCACAACGATCCAATCACAGACTGAGGGCCCATGGGGAGGCGTCCCGTCCATTTGAGTGGTCATCACCTGCTAAGCAGACATGCGTTCCTTCATACTGAAGTCTTGGGCAGCTGCACCGCGTGTTTTGGCCAGGTTCTCAGCAGATATCTATTGGCTATTGCTTTCCACGCCTACCCCAGCAGCTCGTTTACAACCTTGCCCTGCTCGGTAATCGAGATGGGCCTCTGCACAGGGGTCATGAACGTCTTGTCCGGCTGCATCCCCAGGACCGAGGAGACCGTGGCAAAGAAGTCGTTCGGGGCAACCGGCTTGTCCACCACCTTCGCGCCTGTGTCATCTGTCGCGCCATAGGCAATTCCCTTGCGCACTCCGCCCCCGGCCAGCACCGCGCTCCACGCCTGGGGATAGTGGTCGCGGCCCTCATTTCCGTTGATCCGAGGCGTTCGGCCAAATTCGCCCATCCAGATAACCAGCGTGCTGTCGAGCAGCTTTCTCTCATCCAGGTCTTTGATGAGCGCAGCCATCGGCGAGTCAAACGTGGTCGCCAGCTTTGCCACGCGACCAAAGTTGTCTTGGTGCGTGTCCCAGCCATCCAGCACCACCTCCACGAACTTGACTCCTGTTTCCACGAGCCGCCTCGCCATTAGGCAGCCGCGACCAAAGTTGCTGTCGCCGTAAGCCGCCTTGGTCGATTCCGGCTCTTCGGCGAGGTCAAACGCCTTCAGCTTCGGAGAGTGCATCATGCGCACTGCCTTCGTGTAGACCGCGCGGCGGCCCCTCACCTTGATGTCCGCAGTCTCCCGCGCAAACTGCTCCTCGAGCACGTTTAGGGCGGCCTGTCGCTTATCGAATCGGACTTGATCCACATTCTGGGAATACGCCACGTTGGCCAGCGGCTGAGCGGGGTTCTGCACCACGAATGGGCCGTACTGCACCCCGATGAACCCTGCGCCGATGCTCGGGCCGCTGATGCTCACGAAGTTCGGCAGGTCGAAGGCTGGGTCGCCCAGCTCCTGGCACGCCCAGGCGCCCAGCGACGGGTGCTGGATTGTCGGGTTTGGCGCATACCCGGTGTGCATCAGGTACTGCGCGCGCTGGTGGTTGCCCTCCTTGCTCGACATGCTGCGGATTACCGCAAGGTGGTGCGCCTGCTCGGCCACGCGCGGAAGGTTCTGGCTAATCTCGAGGCCGGGTACGCTCGTCTTGATGGCGGTCGTTGGGCCGCCAGTCGCAGTGCCTGGCTTCGGGTCCCAAAGCTCCAGGTGGCTCGGGCCGCCGTTCATCCAGAGCAGAATGCAACTCTTAGCTTTCGGCGCTGGCGCCATTGCAAGCGCTTGGCGAGGGTCGAGCCACTGGCTGAAGAGCGCGCTCATCAGGCCGCCCATTCCCACCTTCATCACGCCTCGGCGGCTGATCGCGCTGCTCCAGAGGTCGGTTGGGCCAGGACACCTGCCCAGTTCGCGCTCGAGCTGGTGCTCGTCTATCTCTTGAAGAGCTTGCAGTTCTTCGCTATGATCGTTCTTGTTATGCACCCTGTTTCTCCTTGCGCGACATCACGGATTCATGACCAGCCGTTGCGCTCTTGATACCGGGCAACCACGGGGGGTTGCCCCTACGATTGCCCGCACCGACGTACATTTCTGCGTAGGGGCAGGCCCCCGTGCCTGTCCAGAGAATACGACCGCCAACACCGTTGCGCGTTTTTGCGTAGGGGCGGGCCCCCGTGCCTGCCCAGAGAATACGACCGCCAACACCGTTGCGCGTTTTTGCGTAGGGGCAGGCCCCCGTGCCTGCCCAGATACAGTGCAGCCGACACCTCGAATAGGCTAATGATTAAACACAAACTCGCTCGAATTCAGCAGCGCCCAGAACAGATCTTCGTATGCCTGTGTCTGCGGTGTAACAGCGGCAAGGCCCAGCCTGCCGCCGGCACCAGCCAACGGGTCCGGCCCGCCACCGCCGCGGCGCATGGCAATCATGTCGCGCGGGCGCAGCCGACCTGGCTCAGGCGTGGGTCCGCTAGTGGAGGCTGCCGTGAGCCTCGAAGAGATGAAGTTTGACCAGATCTTCTGCTCGTTCGCCGTCGGCTTTCGGCTTAAGGTTCGCAGGTACAGCGACTCGATCTTGGCTGCGTCGGAACCTTGCATGGCAAGCACTTCACCCAGCGCCGTGCCGGGAATCGCGGAGATTGTGCGGTTGACGACAGTACCGTTCAGCAGCAGCAGCGCCTGCGGAATGGTTCCCTCGAAGTCCTTCTGGTCGAACTCCTCGTCCACTTCAAACAGGAACTGGAACTGCCGCTGCATGGCGATCTTTATCTGATCGACGTTCACTCCAGCGACCCTTTCAAGGAGCTTTTCCATCTTCGTTGCCGTCACCAGCGAGTCCATCAGCACTTCGGGTCCCATTGGCTTCAGCCGATATCGCGCCCAGAGCTTGTTGTCCGCGTCCGCTCCCTTTGCCGGACCGGATCCGAGCTGATAGACCTTGGTCGCGCAGATAGTGCGAATGAGATGCTTCAGGTCGTAGTTGTGCGCCTCGAAGTCCTCGGCAAGCTGCTCAAGCAGTTGCGGAAGCACGGGTGGATTGGTCTCGCGGAAGTCGTCCACCGGGTCCACGAAACCTCGGCCCAGGAAGTGTCCCCAATATCGGTTGACCGTGGCCTTTGCGAAATACGGATTCTCGGGTGCAGTCATCCAGGAGGCCAGCGCCTGCCTGCGGTTGCTGCTCAGGCTGAAGTCCGTGCCGTCGAGAGCCT
>VFKD01000242.1 GCA_009885735.1 bacterium | reverse complement strand
GCCCACCTGCTTGCCGCACGATAGACTCGAAGTCGACGTCGGGGTCGAAACCCGCGAGCGAGAGGCGAAACCCTCCCTTGCCAAACTGCGAGCCGTGGCACGCCCCTTGATTACAACCGTTGCGGGTCAGGATCGGCACCACCTCGCGGGAGAAATCGATTGGCGCATCCACAGCCGCGTTCGATACTTCGATCCTCGCCTTCGCGGACTTGCCTGCGTAGCTGAAAACGAGTTCGGTCTTGCCGTCTGCCGCGGGTCGAACACTCCTGTCCGTCGCAATGCGAACCGTTGCGAGGTTTGTGGTTCGTCTGCCGCACTCGTCCGAGACGTCACGCACCGAGCCATCGCTAAGGTGTGCAGTGACAGCAAAGCGGGCCACGGCGCGGGCCCCGGCGAGGCGAACCGCCGTCGGCAGCACGTTGATTCGCACCACTTGAGGCTGTACGGCACGCACGGCCAGCGGCGGCCTCGGCAGTGCCGAACCCTGGTGCATCCCGATGCCAATAACCCCTGCCAACAGTGCCCACATGGAACGCTCTCCGTTCACGTACAGGCCGACGCACTTCTATCGCAATAATTATACAGTGGTTTCCTCAGATGGTCAATCGCCGGACCCTGATTGTGTCCTTCCCAGATTGAAATGCCTAGTGTTCTGCAAGATTGAAAGAGTCCGAGCGTGATGTGTGTTATTGCTATCTAGAAGCTCGCCGCGTCGTTCAAGTTGTTCACAATCTCAACTAGTGCCTCCATCCGTGCTTGAAGCGCTTCTACTCTCTCGCCGTCCTGCCATGTCTGGCTTCGGTCGTTGTAGTAGCCGTCCATCTCCTCTTTGGCCATCTCCATGGTTGCCAAAGCCTTCAGCAATATCGCATCCCAGCGGCGGTCTGCTGGAATAGTAGGGATTGACGGCGTGGCCGGCAGCCCCTTCGCCCGTTGCTCGCCCTGAGGAGGCTCGACCATGCGCCGGCTTTGCCGCTGCCAAGCATCGTCAGTCGAGATCTTTCGCCCAGCCCGCCCAAGCCGGGATGAGGTCACGGCCTTTGAAGACCTTGCTCCCCTGAAAACCGTC
>VFKD01000154.1 GCA_009885735.1 bacterium | reverse complement strand
ATCCGGCGTCCTCACGGCTTGGTGCTCGTAACCGGCCCCACAGGCTCCGGCAAGTCCACTACGCTCTACGGCGCGCTGAATCGGCTCAACGAAAACACGGTCAATATCAACACCATTGAAGATCCCGTTGAGTATCACCTAAAGGGCGTTAATCAGGTGCAGGTGAATCCGAAGATTGGGATCACCTTTGCATCGGGCTTGCGGACTCTGGTGCGCCAAGACCCCGATGTAATCATGGTAGGCGAGATTCGCGATGGCGAGACGGCGGAGATTGCAGTGCAGGCATCGCTAACCGGGCACCTCGTGCTCAGCACCCTTCACACCAACGATGCTCCAAGCGCGCTCGTTCGGCTGGCAAATATGGGCGTCGAGCCATACCTCATCAGCTCCGCCATGGTTGGCGTGGTTGCGCAGCGCCTTATTCGCACGGTGTGCAGCTATTGCAGGGAGACTCGCCAGGCATCCTTGGCCACCGTTGAAGCCTTTGAACTTCCTATACGCGATGGTCTGCCCCCTGTTCTGGCGGTTGGCCGAGGGTGCGCTAGGTGCGGCGGCAGGGGATACAAGGGTCGCACAGCGGTCTACGAGATGATGCCGATGAGCGAGGCTATCCGGGAGCATGTACTCCGAGGAGCGTCCGCGGCGATACTGCGGGGTCAGGCGATAGCGGAGGGAATGCTCACCATGCGCGATGCGGCAGTAAGAAAGGTGCTCGACGGCATGTCTACTCCAGAGGAGATAGCCCGGGTGCTTCAGCCCGAGGCTTAATCGAAACCATGCCGACCTATCAATTCTCTGCCCGAGACAGAGAGGGGCGACAGACTGCCGGCCTTATCGCCGCACAAGATGTTCAGGAGATCCGGGACACCCTACGGGCCAAGGACCTCTACCTAACGACGGTTAAGCAGAATAGTCGCTCTCAGCGCTCGGGACCTGGGCTATTCGCAAGGCGCAAGGTTGGCATCAGCGAGATGGTGGTGCTTAGCCGTCAGCTTAGTACGCTCGTCGGGGCCGGACTGCCTATTATCGAGGTGCTGGATGCCGTTGCTGGGCAGACCGAGAACCAGACGCTTGTAGGAGTTCTGCGCGAGGTTCGGGCAGACGTGATTGGCGGAAGCACGCTTTCGGGCGCCATGGCTAGGCATCCGAAAGTGTTCAACGAGATGTTCGTTTCGCTCGTGGAGGCAGGTGAAGCGGGCGGTGTGCTGGAAGACACGCTAGAGACGGCAGCTCTTCAATACGACAGCGAGGCTGAACTACGGGAGAAGGTGAAGGCAGCCTTTGTCTATCCCTGCCTTGTCCTTGTGTCGTCAATTGCCGTTGTCTTGTTCATGCTGGTCTCCATTGTCCCAACGTTTGCAAGAGTCTATAAGCAGTTCAATGCCGAGCTTCCCGCGGTAACACAGCTTCTGGTTCTTACCAGCCATGTGATAATGACATACGGGTGGATTGTCGTTGCTGTCGCTGTGGCGGTGGCGCTTTTATTGCGCAAGTACATCACCACCGTCCAGGGCAGGCTGCAGTTCGATGCAGTGAAGCTGAGGCTGCCCTTGCTGGGTAAGCTGATTCGCAAGATCGCCGTGGCAAGATTTACGCGCACTTTGGGAGGTGCCGTAACAGCGGGCGTGCCCATCTTGAGGTCACTTGTCATCGCCGCGAACACATCCGGCAACATGGTGATCGTCGACGCAATCAACAAGGTCGTTCAGTTCGTAAAGGACGGGTCCACGCTCTCGGTTCCGCTGGAAGCCTCCGGCCAATTCCCGCCCATGCTCACTCGCATGGTGGCCGCAGGCGAGAAGTCTGGAGAGCTGGATTCCATGCTCAAACAGGCAGTCAAGTTCTATGACCGCGACATTGAGTACACCGTACACAGGCTCACGCGCCTCATCGAACCTATCATGGTGATTGTCGTAGGTGGCGTGGTGCTGTTTGTGCTTCTGGCGCTCTATATGCCCATTTTCAATCTCACACAGGTCATTCGGAAGAAGTAGAGTGGGCCGTTCCGGGATCGCGGGGCCCGGGATGCAGACCGCTCTCCCAGGTCGTCTCGTCAACTTGTCAACCCGTTTCGCGTACTTAGCTGCAAGCAGGGCTGAGACCCGGAACACAATGGCGCCATTGGCGCACATTCAACCAGTCGCAAAGGAGATCAAAAGAAGTGGCTAAGAAACTCTTGCAGCAAATGTCTCAACGCAGGCGTGCGTTCACGCTTATCGAACTCTTGGTCGTGGTGCTGATTCTCGCTATTCTGATGGCAATCGCGATGCCGCTGTATCTCAACGCGGCCGCAGAATCTGAGCGCAGAACCTGCAGAAGTAACATGCAGACTGTTGCGACAGCCAATCAGGCATACAAGATCAACAGCGCAGGACACCTCTACACCGATAAGTTCTCGGACCTGAAGGACCTTCCAAACACCCCGATCTGTCCGAGCGCTGGTGCCTATACCATAAAGCTCGACGAACCGAGCGCTGGTGTCTTCACCGTACACTGCAGCAGAGCGCCGCATGACGACAACGGCACGGGCGGCACGGGATATTCGCCGGGACGCGACGGCCAGTAGTCTCACTCTCTTCTCGTTGCGGCTGCAGGTTCCAGGACCTGCAGCCGTGCCCTTTACCTGCGCAGCCGCAACTTTTGCCGCGACCGCGGTGACGCAGGACATTGCACGACACACCATCAAGCCGATATGGCCGATTTGTCTGAGGATTTACGCATGCGCATCGCCTATCATCACAAGTCACAGATGTCTTCACAACGGGGCCAAGCACTGATTTTCGCATTAGCGTTGGTGCTAATAGTTGCTTTCATTGTGTTTGGCGCTACCGCAGTTGCCACACAGGATTACGCTCTGCTGTCGACTCAGCGTAATGCATCCGTAGCGATGAGTACGGCAGAAGCCGCGGTGAACTGGGAGTTGGCGAAGATGGCGCGCTATCACGTCGACCGATCAGGTGGCGTTGATGTATATGGTTCGCCATTCATTGGCTCGCTACCGAGCGGCCTGGGTGGTACAGGCCCCTATGTGCGCGGTGCCGAACCGATTCCAGGCACAGTGAACGTCTACGTCGAGGGCGACGGCCCAGGGAAGCCCTGGGATCCTGTGTGGCGATTTAGCGTGAAGGCGACCGCATCTGTTGACGGCACGACGCGCGCTGTGTCCGTGACCGGAGAACCGATCGGACTCACCCACACCTACACGCTCTACGGCATCAACAGAGTCAATTTCAACGGTGG
The DNA here is from genome assembly GCA_009885735.1 of bacterium. Lineage (GTDB taxonomy): Bacteria > Armatimonadota > Chthonomonadetes > Chthonomonadales > CAJBBX01 > VFKD01. Next base: position 10,840 of record VFKD01000154.1, on the reverse strand, counting down.
AGGCCTTGCAGTTCGCAGTCGGGACGGCACCGCGGACTACATCGGCTCGGCCGGGAGCATCAGGTGGCTAAGGGGGGCAGACCTCCGTGGTACAGTCGTGCTTGAGAAGCAAAACGGCAGGCCGGCGACCTGGTCCCCGCCGCCAAGTCCGGCGCCGGACTTCCTGTGGTCCAATCGAGATCACATGTTTCCTACGGTATCGCAGGTGGCCGCGCGGACAATCACGTCGCTCGGAGGTTCACCCGGAACGAACCCGCTGGAGTATTTTGAACGCAACAACGATAACGCAAGATTCATTAAAGCACGAGACGCGGCCGGACAACTGCACGACATGGTGTGGCCGGTCGGATCTGACGAACGAAGGATTAACGAGTCTGTATTTGCCGCCAATATCTCGCCTGGAGGTGACAAGCGCACCATCGTTCTCCTTGGCAATCCGTCACTATTCAACGGCTGGCCGCGAGGCAGCAACTTCTACTTGGATGAGCTCATTGTTCCAAACAACAGAAAGCTGGAGATCCAGATCGCGAACGAAGGAGGAATCGAGCAGGGACCTGTTCGGCTCTGGCTGGGTCCTGCAGGGCGATCGAGTACTCAGCGATTCGAGTTTCTAGACGGCGAACTCCAGGTCGACGCGAAGACGAGGCTCCCAAGAGGAGAGGCCGAGCCCCAGCGATTCGCCATCTACAACGGCACTGGGGCGCCGTTGCGATTAGGACGGATCAATGCGTTCGATTCTGAGGGCAACATCGGATACTACGGGGTCATCTACTCGTACAACGCCGACGGTTCCGGCGGATACGGGCAGGTTGCGGTTGAGAAGAAGTTTACGCTTCGAGGCGGAATTGTCGCGTGGGACATCGACCACACCGCAGGACTATTGGACGCATGGATGCCACGATATCGCGGCGCTCCAGACCCGCTGCTATACGTCATGTACTATGCAACGACGAGCGAATGGACGGAACCAAACCGGTACTCCGCGTCTGTGTTCAAGTTTTAGGCTTCGGCAGTAAGGGATTGTACTCGAATGCCATCTGGTAGATACGGCGACCGCGATAGACGTCGGCGCGGCGTCACGATGATTGAAGGGCTCGTTGCCGCGCTAATCCTTGCAGTTAGCCTCATGGGATTGATGAATGCGTGGTTGTTCTCGTTTGGACTTACCCAGAAGACAGACGAGATTGCGGATGCATACAACATTGCGCGCGCTGAAGTTGAGAGGATTCGAGCCTTGGGTTTCGACTATATGCCGCCCGACTCCATCGCCGTGCCGATTGCCTCCCAACAGTACAATGGAAGCGCCGTCCCGGTTACTTCGGGAGGATACTATCGGGCGCAGGTGGCGGTGCTTAGAGAGGAACCGGTAAGCGGAATGCCGGATCAGCTCCGAATGCGGGCCGTCGAGGTGGAAGTCCGTCGCATCTCGGATTCGCAGGTGTTGTTCCGCACTCAGACGTATCTGGTTCTCGGAGGAATCTAGCGTGTATTGCAAGTGCCGCGGCTTCACGATGATCGAGCTTCTCATGGTGGGGCTCGTCGTGATTGTACTCTCCATCGGACTATCAAACGTGTTTCTGCGGGCACAAGCGAATTATGAGGCTGTGCTTACCCAGAATGAGATACAGCGACAGGCGCGAGTGGCAGCGGATATTGTCTGCGATGAGATTCGGCACTTTGGTGACCGAGGCGATGTTCCCGGATCGGACTTCTGGGCGGCGATCATCGATGGAGGAGTCGACTACTTCTCGGTGCGTAACGACACCTTCGGAATGGTGCCATGGAGGGTCTATCGTGAAGCAGGGACAAGCTCACTCGTTCGCGAATACGGCGGCGAGAAGACCGCAACAGTGGGACACATCACGGGTTTGAAGCTTACGTACCTCACTCGCATCCCGAGTGATGTTGGAACCGTCGTCTGGAAGCAACAGTCCCCGCTCCGGGCAGCCTATGCCAAGTATCTGTGTGCGGTGCAGGTATCCGTCACTGCAAGCGCGAATGGACATAGCTGCACCATAAACTCCACGGTAAAGCTGCGAAATCAGCTCTACTGGATCATTCCGCCGGCAGGTCCAGTCTAGGAAATACCCGCACATGGCTTCCACAGGCCGTTCTGTCCTGGGAATTGACATCAATCAATACGAGCTGCGCGTCGTTGAGGCGCGCGGCAGCGTGTCTGCGCCTGAGATCATCCGCGTGGGCTCGGCTCCGATGCCCTCGGGAGCGGTCGATGGAGACCTCCTGCGTTTACCGGAGGTGGTGGCAGATACGCTCAAGGGCCTTCTCAACCGCATGCAGGTTGGCACCAAGAGCGCAGTGATCGGGCTCGGCGCGCAAAGCACGATTACACGGGTGTTGGACGTTCCTCGAGTGCCGGACTCCGAGCTGAGGATGGTGATCGAGGGAGAGCTCGCGCACTACCAGATCGTGCGCGAGGGCACGGGTGCATTTGATTATATGCGCCTAGAGGAGCCGGATTCCGGCCCACATGGTAGCTCGCAAGTGCTCCTAATGGCTGCGGAGGAGCGTCTGGTTGGGCTGTTTCAGGAGGTAGCGGACCGAGCAGGGCTGCAGCTCCTGGCCCTCGAACCAATGCTTCTGGCAATGTACCGAACGGCCTTCCATCAAGTTCGCGTGGAGGGCGCCGCAGCGCTCCTGTCAGTCACCTACGGCCGGTCCGAGGTTGCCATTGTCGACAGGGGCCATCTGAGGCTCTACCGCAGGGTGGATATTGGCAGCAACGATTTAGTTCCGGACCGATTGACTCCGTGGTCGGAGTCCGGCGGTGGGAACACTGGCGCGGAAGGACCGATCCTGTTAGCACAGGAGGAATATGCGGTTCCACCCAAGTTGTCAGGCTCCGGTGGCGACTTGGTGGCTGGCGCAGCCAACAACCTTGCCACCGAGGTTCAGCGCTCACTCGACTATTATCGACGTGAGTTTCCTCGCGCCGGAGGTGTCACGAAGCTGTTTCTTGCTACGAACGACGGCGCCCTTGGTCCCTTGCTGCCGTACCTTCGAGAAGCGCTTGCCATGGAGGCGATTCAGGTCGAGCCGCCGGCGTCACCGACAGTCAGTCGGGCGCTAGCGTCTCAGTTTGATCCACCTGCTGGAGCGAAGTACCTGGGAGCGCTGGGCCTTGCTATGTGGCCGCTGGTTGGCGCTCCTCCAGGGGTGCCAAAGTTCGACCTCGGTTCTCGCGAGATACTTCGGCATCGTGAGTCCAGCGGCAACTCTGCTCTCGTAGCGTCCCTGCTTGCAACGTTCGCGCTGGCGACAATTGCTTGTGTTCTCTATTTCCTGATGGGTCGGCAGGTAGCGGCGAAGATGCACGAACTGGGAGAGATGGAGGACGAACTCCTGGGCAAGCAAAAGATCGAGCAGGCGAAGATTCAGCACCGACTGATGCAGAGCGACCAGCTCAAAGCGCTCGAGAAAGCGGGTTATTCCGTACCGCGCATTGTCGATTTTGTTACCGCAGCCCTAGACCCCATGGCGGGGCTAAAGGATGTGGGCATCGACAGGGCCGGTCGGCTCAGCATAGATGGCGAAGCAACGAACGAGAAGGCGATGATTAATACGCTCTACTCACTCCAACAGTGCAGGTTCCTTACGGGTGTAACTCTCGATAACTTCGGCACAAAGGTGTCGGGCAGAACGCAATTGGTTGAGTTCAGGATAAATTCGCAGCTCGTAGGCTCCCGTTCGTCCGTGGGGATGCGGTAGCCAAGGCAATGGGGAAGCTCAATTTCCGTAATGTGCTCACCATGCTCCTGCCACTTGTGGCGCTGATCGCCAACGTGGGTGTAGTCCTGACCCAAAAGGGGCGAGTAGATGACATCGACACGCGCAGGCAGAAGACCGAGGAGAACATCGCTGCGGTGGAAGCAGCCATTAAGCGTGTGGACGAGTCCCCGAGCCCCCCACGCATGCCCACCATGGAGCAGTCGCCCAGGGAACAAGTGGACTTCCTCAACATGCTGCGCGCATTTGCAAGCGCCTCTGCCGTAAAGGTAGATCAGTTTAACAACTCCACCCCGGTGGCTCCGTCTAGCGGATCGGGGACGGATGCGTCCAAGACCGTTATTCCGGGTGGCGTACTTGCGATCTCAAGTTCTGTGGAGATATCGGGTCCCTACAACAACGTGCGCAGTTTCATGTACGATCTACTGAGGTCTCCGCGCCTGTTCAGTGTGAACGACCTGCAATGGACGCGGGGAATGCCCTACCCAAAGACGGTGGCATCGTTCACCCTAACTCGCTATGTAACTCCTGCTCCACTTGGAGTGGCTGCCAATCTGGATCAGCCGCAACTGCGGAGTGCGACGGATGTATCTGGTATGAGCGGACCGGGACCGCTGTCACAATCCAACCCGTAGCCTGCCTCTGAGTTTACTTGTCGGCGCAGTCGTGTTCGAATGTTGAGATGGTGTTGCAAGGAGGACGCAGCAATGAGAAACCTATCTGTCTTGAAGGTGACGGCACTTGTGGCTTCGACCTTCGGTCTGATGGCCGCGCTTGGCGGCTCTCCGTCGATCGCCCAGGGAGCTCGCGCCGGGATTCGGCTCGTATTCGACAAGACTGATGTGTCTGACGTGCTTCGCGCCATCAGCCTCCGAACGCGGGCGAATATAGTGTTCCCAGCACAAACCGGTGCACTGATCTCGCTCAACATAACGGCTGCCACCACGGACGAGGCGCTGCGCTACGTGACCGCCGCAGCCAGGCTCACATTTCGTCAGATCGGTACAACCTACGTGGTGGCAGATCCGGCAAGCCTTCGTCAGGCGCTCGAGCCGTTCGGCGAGAGAGCGCGTATCACTCTGAACTCGATGCCTGCGGCCTCGGCGGTCAGTCTCCTGCAGGACGCTTTGCCGTATCTGACTGTTCGGCCCGCCGGCCAGCAAGTGCTGGTGATAGGTGCGCCAGAGGATATTCAGCAAGCACAGTCGCTACTAGCGGAGCAGGATCGTCCCACCAAGATCGAGGCGATTCGCAGCGAGGTCGTGACGCTTCAATATGCGGCCGCCGCTCAGGTTGCCGCCATGGTAAAGAGTATGTTTGCAGGGCTTAAGGCCGATCCTGTGGGCCAGACCGACAAGCCGGGCGGCGCCGTCGGGCTGTCTGGTCCGGCCTCACAGGTAGCTTCCGCACTTGATGCGGTACGCACTGTGGATGTGCCCTCCGCTCCCGCCGAAGCAACCAAGGAGTACCGAATCTACGCCATCAAGTATAGCAGCGCACCCGCGCTGAAGGAGTTTATCGAAAAGGCCGCACCAGCCGTCACTGCCCTCATCGGTCCCGAGAGCTACTCTCCGCCTATGCCCAATTTCCGCCCACTTTCCGGCGCAAGCCTAGGTTCGTCGAACGGATCGGGCGGCGGCTCCGGAGGCTTGGGCGGTGGCGGAGGAGGAGGCGGACAGTCTGGCGGATCAAGCTTCAATACCGGTGGGCTAGGCGGCCTGGGTGGCATCTCGGACATCCAGAAGCCCAAGGAGGGCGACAGATCGAAGAGCCTCGTTTTGAGCGGTTCGGCAGCGGATCTGGAGTCCGCGCTGAAACTCCTCGATCAGGTGGACATCGCTCCGAAGCAGATCATGGTGGACGTGAAGGTAGTAGACACGTCGCCGGAGAGGGCTGAGGAGCTCGGGCTCAAATGGAGCTGGACCCGATTCGGGTTCTACGAGGCAGCGCCTGGAACCACCGTGGACACGGCGAACAGCGGCGGCATCGGCGGCGACTTCACCAACTTTGCCACTCGGGCACTCTCATTTGGACAGTTCAGCAGAGTGCCTTGGTCCTTCTCATCCATACTTAGCGGGATGGTCAGCCGCAAGGAGGCGAAACTGCTCGCGTCGCCGCGAGTTCAGGTTCTCGAGAATGACGATGCCAACATCTTCATTGGCGACACTATTCGCTCGCAGATCGTCTCTAACGGCGGCCTGAACGGCACAAACATTCAGATATTCGAGTTTCCAATCGGCATCGTGCTGCTCGTGCGCCCTCGAATCAACGATGATGGCAACATCACGATGCGGGTTCATCCCGTGGTGAGCACTATCACAGCGATCGATCCGGTCACGAGAATCCCGCAAAGCAGCGCTCGAGAAGCGGAGACAACCGTGATGGTCAAGGATGGCGAAACCATCGTGATCGCCGGACTCATACGCGACGAGATGAGCAAAGTAGTGTCTGAAGTGCCGTTCCTCTCAAAGCTTCCTCTCGTTGGCGAACTGTTTCGGCACAGGCAGACCACGCACCGGCACAGCGAGATCATGATCTTTATCACTCCCCACATAGTAAAGTAGTCGGGATATGGGTAGGGTCGAAAGGTGGACGAGCCCATGAGAGTTGCTGCGGAAGATCGAACAAAGGTGGCGTTCCTGCTTGTCGCCATCATCGCGTTGCTGTGCTATCTCCTCATGGTGGTCCTGCCCCAGTGGCTGGCCCGAATTGACGCATCATCCGCGGCAGTGGGCGATCGGTCCGGCCAACGAAAGTCGGCTTCGACGGACAGCCGGACGACCTTTGCCGACTCTACCGCAGTCTCCCCAGAAGCCGACGTGCTCGATATCGACAGCAGCGTTCCCGTGCCGTCCACGCGAGACCCGTTTCGGCCTCCCGCAGGCATAGCGGGCGCGGCTATCCGAGTCACGGGAGATACGGCGCCTGTTCGGTATGACAATCGGCGACCCGATATGCGTCTTCCGGGAGGGCTGAACCGATTTGAAGGCATGGAGTCGCCCCTCTCTATCGCCCGAGTGGAGCGGCCCACTCCCACTGTGGAGCTTAAGGGCGTCATTCCGGGCGATCCGTCGCTGGCGATCGTGAATATCGACGGTCAGCTCTTCTATAAGTACATCGGTGAGAGCGTAGGCGACGGATGGGCAATATCGAGGATAACGGAGGCCGGCATCCTGCTTCGACAAGGCCAGTCCACTCTTGATCTGCAGGTCGGGCACACCGTGAAGCCTGCGGCGATGCCGCCACCAGCGCCCGTTCGCACTCCACCGGCGCCCCGGCAGCGCTCTGCAACCGAATTGGTGCCCCAGGCAACCGCACAGCCCAGGGCGACTCCTCTTGCAGCAGAGAGAGTTGAGGGCACTAATGGCTCCAGGCCGGCGAAATCGTCGCCTGTCGAGTCGCCCGGTCAGAGCGCGACTGCCACGCCATCCGTTGAGGCGACTGCCGCTCTCCAGGTGGTGCGCCCAAACGTGAATCGCATAAGTTCGCGTCGGATTAGTCGCTCTCGATACTCTTTTAGCGGACGCAGGCTGTAGCATATCTCACCTGGAGGCGCTCCGTGGCAGAACCTAGGGCAGCTATTCAACTCATTGTATTCGGCGAGCGAAACCAGACAGACTTTGCGGGTGTGCTCCGAGACGTGTCGGCTGCCGGGTTCAGCGCATTCGAAGCCGCTAACCTGTACGCGGCGCACGGCGAAGTGAAAGTCCGTGCGTTGATTGAAGAGCATGGGCTAACCGTTTGCGGCGCACACTTCGGCTACGGCGAATATGCCGATTCAGCCAAGCTGGAAGCCCACATCGCATATTGCCGCGCAGCAGATGTCCGGCACATGATGTGCTCAGGAGTAGCAGACAGGAAGTCGATTGCCGGCTATCGAGAATCCGCTCGACTCTTTAACGATGTGGGAGCACGACTGCGTGAAGAAGGCTTGCAGTTCAACTACCATAATCACGCCTGGGAGTTCGAGGACTTGGGTGGAGCGACCGGCATGGAGATACTGGCGAACGAGACCGACCCGACGCTTGTTAAGTTCAACATCGACGTCTATTGGGTCTGGTTCGGCGGGGTCTGCCCGGTGGAGTTCATCCACGCGCACTCTGCTCGAGCAGGATACTTTCACTTCAAGGACGGCAGGCGTGGGGAAGGAGGCGAGCCAGTGTTTCTCGAGCTCGGCGCGGGCGACGTGGACCTTCCGGCATGTGTCGAGGCTGCTCGCAAGGTGGGAGCAAGCTGGATAGTGGCGGAACAGGACAGGACGGAGTTGCCGCACATCGAGTCCGCGCGTATCTCCCGGGCCTACCTGCGCAATCCCTTGGGTTTCTAGAGGCCGGCGGCGCATTCCTTGACAATGCACACAGCGGTCGGATATAGTATTGTCTGTGCAGGTCCGTGGAGCGATGTCCGAGCTGGTCGAAGGAGCACGACTGGAAATCGTGTAGCGGGCGTTAAAACTCGCTCGTGGGTTCGAATCCCACTCGCTCCGCACCACTTTACGCGAGCCCCTAGAGGGCCGGAGAAGCCGTGACCCGAAAGCTCGTTCGCCGCGCGCTCTTCATTGGTCTGCTGCTCCCATGTCTCTATCTAGGCACGGCGAGCGCAACGTTTCTCTTCCGCCGCCATTCCGCCAATTCAGCAAGGCCGGTTCTGAGCATGGCTGCCATGTCCCCACTGAGATCAGATGCGAGGATTGTGGTGTTTGCACCGCATCCGGATGATGAGACTCTGGGGTGCGCGGGACTCATCCTTCAGGCTCGAAGTGCGGGCCGTCCAGTAACGATTGTGTTTCTCACGAATGGCGATGGATTTCGAGAGGGTGTGGAGCACGAGTATCGCGAACTGCGTGTAACGGCTGACGATCACGTACGGTTTGGTGTTCTGCGCCGTGCAGAGGCTCTCGCTGCTGCCGTGAAGCTAGGCGTCTCGGCGGAGAATGTCATCTTTCTCGGCTATCCAGACCGAGGGCTCTCCACACTCTGGACGGACAACTGGTCGTCAACCTTCCCATACCGTTCGCCGTTCACCGGGTCGTCGTCAGTGCCGTATAGATTCGCGCTGTCACCTCGAGCTGCCTTTAGTGGCGAGAGGCTCCTGCAGGATGTGGCAAAGGCGCTCTCACAGGCCAGGCCGACGGACGTGTACGTCACTCATCCTTCGGACGACCACGCAGACCATTCGGCTGCCGCGTCCTTCGTACAGCTTGCATTGGACCAGGAGAAGGAAGCCTCCTCGTGGGCAACTGGATGTCGTCTCCACTACTATCTGGTCCATCGCGGAGACTGGCCGGTGCCGCGGGGCGACCATGCAAAGGATGCTTTGATGCCGCCCGGTGACATGGCGGCACTTGATACGGCTTGGCAATCGCTACAACTCTCTGAACTCGACACGAACACCAAGCGCGAGGCGCTTAAGGCGCATGCCAGCCAGATTGCCATGATGAATCGGTTTCTCATGGCGTTTGTACGCCGCAACGAGCTATTTGGCGATCTTCCGAGTCACATGGCGCCGCTCGTTACTGACTTCCGGCTTGGTGAAGGCCAGGAGTGGCCAGTCTCAGGATATGTCTTAATGGACGCAGTGAATGACAACCTTGTGAGAGATTTCGAGCGCGGCGCAGATATCAAGGCCGTGTCTGCCATCAATGACCGAACCACGCTCTATCTTCGAATAGAAACCTACCGGTCCATCTCTCAATCAGCGAGCTTCCTCCTGGGGATACGCTATTTTGGCGAACCAGGAAGAAACCAGGCCGGCGGACGCTACACAGTACGCTTCGGTCCCAAGGGTAGGCTCGTTCCTGGAGACCTCTCTTCGGAGGTGCAAGGAAGTACGGTAACAATCGGCGTGCCGCTCCGAGACCTGGGCTACTGTCGTCGCCTTGCGCTTGGCATCACGACAAGTGTCGCGGGCATACAGGTCGACAAGACCGGCTATAGGTTCCTGCGCCTTCAATGAATGTGCTGCTAGGTGTGGACCTGCGAGAGTCGCTCCGCCAGGGCCTTGGTGACGAGTTCCAAACCGTCACGTTCCGCGTCCTTGAGAAGGACGCTGAACTGAGTGAGGCGCTGCGGGATTGCGCGGTTGCATTGCTGAGTCGCGTTTCCGACGCAGACATCGCCACAGCGGAGCACCTTAGATGGGTCCAGGTTTGGTCCGCCGGAGTAGAGCATCTGCCCCTCCGTGCCTTCGCAGAGCGCTCCATCACCGTCACGAATGGGTCTGGGGCGCACGGCTCGCAGATATCCGAGAACATTCTGGGACTGATGCATGCTTTTGCATTGCGGCTTCCTACGCTCCTTCGTGCTCAGGAGCATCGCGAATGGTCGCGGCACGATGTGTGGCAAGAGAAGTTCGACATCGAGGGACAGACGCTCCTCATCGTTGGGCTCGGGGGCATAGGCTCCGCGCTTGCGCCCAGGGCTTCTGCGCTAGGAATGCGCGTGCTCGGAATACGACGCACCGTTAGCGGTCCGGTCCCGGGCGTCGAATCAGTTGGGACGAGGGAGCAGCTCCTGGCCTGGCTGCCAGAGGCTGACCATGTCGCGCTCTGCCTCCCGCTCACCGACGATACAACGGGCTTTTTGCAGGAGGCGGACCTGCGAGCGATGAAGCCTACGGCCTACGTCTACAATGTGGGCCGCGGGAAATCGATTGACCGCATTGCTCTCCTGAACGCGCTCCAGGAAGGATGGATTGCGGGGGCTGGTTTGGATGTAACCGACCCAGAGCCGCTCCCGGCCGACGACCCGCTGTGGGGTCTGCCAAACGTCATCCTTACCCAGCACACCAGTGGGTCCAGCCCACGGATTCAGGAGAAGGTGCTCGCCATCTTTCGGAAAAACCTCCGGCGGTACTTGGCAGGGGAATCCCTTATCAACGTGGTAGACCCAGTCACGGGATACTGACACAAGTCAGAGCCAGAGCATGAGCGTCGACCAAGATTCCCGTCAGGATACCGTCGAAGGGGATGTTGATCTACTTTGCCGGTGCGGCCACGGGCCACGCCTGCTGTGAGGCATCGACTCCCCAATCGTTGCCAAAGAACCCTGCCGCCCGAATTCCAGCAACACCAGTACTGAGCATTTCCGAGCCAATT
>VFKD01000737.1 GCA_009885735.1 bacterium | reverse complement strand
TGAATTGGTGTGAATAGGAGTAGTAATAGAAGCAATAGGTGCTGTTTTAGTAGCTTGCTAGGCACTGTGTTGGAAGCGCGAAGTCCGCTCCTCACGCTCAAATCCTCCCACAGCCGGCTCGCGTAGGGCCCCAGGGGAATTGGAGTGGAATAAGAGTGGAATAAGAGTGGAATAAGAGTGAATAAGAGCAACTATTGCACTATGGCTTCAGTCGCCGCGCGCGGACATCACCAAATATCTGGCGATTGCACCGATCAGATCGTCCTCACAAACTTCTGCACCGCATGGCACTCGGCCGCCACGAGTCCCTTATTGCCGCCCGCGGACCAGACTACTTCGCTAACGTAGAGGTCGCCCTTCGAGTCGGCGCAGATGTCGTGTGGAGCAAAGAAGTCACCTGGCGCCGCTGGGTTGGCGCCGCCTCCCCAGCGTGCAAGGAGCTTGCCGCAGCGATCGAAGATGCTGACCCGCCCACCGGTCGCATCCGGAGTAGGTTTCGTTGTTCCCGGCCACATCCCGGCGGTGTAGCCCAGTTCCGCCACGAGAACATTGCCACGCGCATCGAAACGAATCTGGCAGGGGCGCGCGACATCTGTCCATTCGTCTAGAAGCTCTCCTCTGGGCGAGAACATCTGCAGTCGGCTGTTCTCGCGGTCCGCCACGAAGACTGCGTCGTCGTCGTCCACAGCGATACCGTGCGGCACGTTGAACTGCCCCGGACCCGTTCCGGGCTCACCCCATGAGTTCAGCAGCCGGCCGTCTGCGGAAAACCTGTGAATGCGCGCGTTTCCATAGCCGTCCGAAACGTATATCTCACCCTCGGGCGAGATTGCGACGTTTGTGGGGTAGTTGAACGGCGGGCCAGAGCGCACGATGGTGCGAAAGTCGACGCTCGTGGAACCGGTGTCGGAAGGAATGCCGGGAGTTCCAAGCGTGAGAAGCAGCTTGCCCTCCGGCGTAAACTTGCGCACGGTGTGGCCGGAATCGTCTGTGCAATAGACGCTGTCGTCTGGGCCGATGGTGATGCCGTGAGGCCGCGTGAACACTCCTTCGCCCCAGGAAGTGACGAACGTGCCGTCGGCCTCATAGACCTGCACCAAATGAGCATCGCGGCTGAAGAGGAAGACCCGGTCGAGGCTGTCTACGGCAACGCCCGGAACCTCGGCCCACGCGCACTCAGCAGGGCGCTGCTCCCATGCCTCGTGAACGCGATAGGTATAGCTGCCGGAGCCAACTTGGGTAGACATTCTTCACTCTCCTCGACAGGTACTATGGCTAGCGGGCAAGGGCTGCGCGGTGCTTGATTGTGGCAGCTTCAACCTGAGAATGCGAGTCGTACGGGATGTACGCGGCGCGCATTACGAACTGATAGAGCCGGTCCACCTGATAGTTCTCTATGTAGAACTGAAAGTCCCACGCCGGATTGCCCTTGCCTCCGCCCGAGGGCGATTGCGTAAGCCTACTTCGGTCCTTTGGGCGAAACATCTGCACGAAAGCCATGCGATGGCTCACGCCATAGTACCATGACTCCGTATAGCGGTAATCGGACAGGCTGTAGACCAGAGCAAGCGGAAACGGGTCGTCATGTGCGAACCGCCGGTCGTCGATTATCCCTGGATGGGTAGAGAGCGCGCCATGGGCAGGTGTGGCTCCGCGTATCCACCGCGTGTCCTGCTGACGCTCACCTGCCTTCGTTGCAGGAATTCCCCTGAAGTGGATATCCAGAGACTCTGGCTGGTGAATATAGCTCGCCCAAAAGAGGCAGATGTAGTTGTTCGAGAAGGACTTCTTTCTGGGGATCACTTCTATTGTGAGCTGAATTGTGCCATCCTCCAGCAGTTCATACCTCTGGCAGCTCTCAAGGCCGTGGTGAAATGTGGGCGGCTGGTAGAGTTCGACAATGTGTTTGCTAACTATCCGAAGCTCCATCGGCCAGTTTCTAGGCTCGAACTGTACTTTGCGGTCCGCCTCCGCCTTGCCATCCAGAATGTGCTCAAAGTTCAGTCCGGCATAGTTCGGCACAAAGAGGTTCTCGGACCGACGCTTGTGCGTGAGCGATGCCACTCCGCTGTATCCGGACCGATG
>VFKD01000656.1 GCA_009885735.1 bacterium | reverse complement strand
TTCCGCCGACCGTTCTGCGGACGGGAAACCGCACAAAGTGTCGGCGGGTTGTGCATGTACCGGCCGATTGTTCATTAGGAGCGGAGCTTTCGCCGTTTGGAAGCGCGTCATTCCCGCATGGTGCTAGCGGGAACGAAACATCCAGGCGTACCCGATCTGTTGTTACCGGACCCTTCGACTGCGCCACGATACGGCTGTGGCTTCGCTCAGGGTGACAGTGATGGGTCTGTTGCTATGGATTGAGAATCTGGACCGGTTCTCTACACTTGACACAGCTACAGCATCTTTTCGGACTCAAGAGATCTAGAGAGCAACAGGAGATATGATGCGATGGACACCCAATCAGTCGAGATGTCTGCAAGCGTGATGGACCAACTTGAGGAGAGCCTCCTTCAGCGTTACCCCGAGGCTCCCGGGTTCGTTGGCAAGACCAAGGCAGCCGAAGAATTTCGCAACTACGAGCAGACGGCCCGCTCCACGGTGCGCGAGTTCTACCGGCTGAACCACACGCATCAGACGCTCGACTTCGTCCTGACCAAGAAGAACGAGTACCTCGCGCTGAACCGCGCGCAGATGAGTGTGTGGGAGGCGATGGAGTTCCTGAACAGCCTGGTGGACGACAGCGACCCAGACACGGACTACACGCAGATTGAGCATCTGCTTCAGACCTCGGAGCAGGTCCGGCGTGACGGGCATCCGCGGTGGTTTATCCTCACCGGCCTGCTGCACGACTTGGGCAAGATTCTCTGCCTCTGGGGCGAGCCGCAGTGGGCCGTGGTTGGCGATACATTTCCTGTGGGATGTCGGCCCGACGACCGGATTGTCTTCCACGAGTTCTTCGCGCAGAACCCGGACAGCCATATCCCGCAGTACCAGGCTCCGCTCGGCATCTATCAGCAGGGATGCGGCATCGGGAATCTGCACCTCTCCTGGGGCCACGACGAGTATATCTACAACGTGGTGAAGGACTACCTTCCGGACCAGGCCCTCGCCATGCTGCGGTTCCACTCGTTCTACCCGTGGCACAAGGAGGGCGCCTACGCGCAATTCATGGCTCCCAGCGACGCGGGGCTGCTCGAAGCCGTGAGGGCCTTCAATCCGTATGACCTCTACACGAAGAGCCACGAGCGCCCGGACGTGGCGGCGCTGCGACCTTACTATGAGGACCTTATCTCCGAGTTCCTGCCAGCAACGCTGCGGTGGTAATTGCCAGTATCGATGTCGTTGCATGTGTCGTGCGCCATCAGCGCTGATTGCGGGCGAAGCATCCAAATGCAACCGTGGAGTGGTTGACATTGGCCTGCCGGTTGAATGCTTCTCCCCTACACCGCCTCAATGGGCGTCGGGTGTACAATGAGTCAAAGCAACTCAGCTTCACACGTCAGCGTGCGGGATAATCAGAATGCGCCTGAAAGATTTCAACGAGACTTTCGACTATGAACT
>VFKD01000643.1 GCA_009885735.1 bacterium | reverse complement strand
TGCCGGAGAACTTCCAAGCCCCGCCTGCGTCAGGAGGCTTCCTCACGTATTTCGACATTCGCACGACGGCAACGTTTACGGGCTCCGTTACGCTCTCCTTTAGCTACGACCCCACCTATTTCAGATCTGATCAGAATCCCACCGGCCCGGACCCGATGGTCAAGCACTACGAAACTGGTTATACGAACCCGATAGACGGCTCTCATTGGAAAGACATCACGGTCCCCGCACTGACTGATCTGGTCAACCACAAGGTCTACGGTGTTACAACCAGCTTCTCGCCGTTCGCCATTGTCAAGAGGCTGGCCTACGCTTGGTCCGGCGTGCTGCAGCCCATCAATACCGACGGCTCATCTGTCTTCAAGCGTGGCAGCACTATCCCCGTGAAGTTCAAGCTGACGGGCGGCGACTCGGCTATCGCCAATCTCAATGCGAAGCTCTATCTGTCGCAGTCAAGTTCCGTTGACCCCGTCTCAACCAATGAAGCAGTGTCCAACGGATCAGGCGATTCCGGCAATACCTTCCGCTACGACTCGACGGCACAGCAGTACATCTTCAACCTGAGCACCAAGGACCTGGCGCAAGGGACTTGGTGGCTGCGCATTGACCTCGGCGACGGACAAGACCACCGGGTCCAGATTGGGCTCAAGAAGTAGGTCGTTCGTTCAGAATGCTCTGGAAGGACACACACCCCACGAGATGGAACCTGCCGAGGGCAGGTTCCATCGCCATTTGGACGCTCACTTAATGACTCCACCCTATCGAATCGAACTCTTTGGCGGCGTGCGCGTGCTGAAAGGCGGACGAGTGATTGCCCGTCTTCAGCCCCCAAGAACCGGCACCCTGCTGGCGTGCCTTGCGCTAGCGCCTGACGCAGGACGTCCCAGAGAAGAGCTGATGGAGCTGCTTTGGCCCGAAGTGGAGCCCGAGACTGGGCGGAACCGGCTGCGTCAGGCGCTGCATGTGCTGAGAGAGGCTCTGCAGGCCGAGGACCCGGAGGCCGGGCGGATCGTAGTCTCCGATAGGAACTGCATTCGCCTCGACTCGCAGCTCGCCAATGTAGACCTCGCGGAGTTCAACGCGGCGGTTCGGGCTTCGGTAGTTGCTGGAGGTGTGGATCGGCGAAGGTCGGCACTCGAGACGTGCATCGAACTCCATTGCGGGGAACTGCTGCCGGGCTATTACGACGACTGGCTAGTGTCGGGACGGGAACGAGTGGCCTCTCTCTATAGCGATTCTCTTCTGGCGCTTGCGGCCATCTTGGAGGAGGCTGGAGAAACGGATATTGCTCTTCGTCACGCTCGTTCGGCTGCGGCGGCAGATCCCCTGCGAGAGGAAGCTCACATCGCCATCATGCGCATGCTTGATGCAGCTGGTCGTGCAACAGAGGCCATTCGTCAATACCGCGAGCTGGAGAGAGTTCTGGACGAGGAGCTTGGTGAGCGCCCGGGAAGGCTGGCGCAGGAGATGGCGCGAGCAATTAGGGAGCGCCAGGACAGCGCGCAGGCAGAGCCTGCAAGCTCACCCGTGGTGAGGTCCGGTAAGCTGGAGCCGGAGCCGCTCGCCTCACGTGCCCATATCCAGAATCTCGAGCCGATCGGCGGCGTGGTGCCCCTTGCAAGCCGATTCTACGTCCCGCGCGACACGGATCGTGAGTTTGAAGATGCCCTGTCGCGCCGCGACAGCATCGTCCTCATCAAAGGTCCGAGGCAGATTGGCAAGACCTCCCTGCTTGCGCGCGGACTGCAGAAGACGCGCCAATCCGGCCAACGAGTGTTCCTGAGCGACCTCCAGAAGCTGACGGCCGCGCAGATGGCCACGGCGGACAGCTTCCTCTACGCACTGGCCGAGCTGCTGGTGGAGCAGCTTGAGCTGAAGGCTGAGGTGGCGCGTGTCTGGGACCCGGAACGAAGCTGGAACATCAACTTCGAACGGTTTCTCAGACGCCATGTTCTTGCCGTCTCGGAGGTCCATCTCGTGTGGGGGCTGGACGAGGTGGACCGGCTCTTCTCGCTCGACTACGGCACCGAGGTCTTCGGCCTCTTTCGGTCTTGGTATAATGAGAGGTCCCTGGACCCGTCCGGACCGTGGGGAAGGCTCACGCTTGCCATGGCCTATGCCACCGAGGCGCACCTCTTCATCACCGATCTTAACCAGTCGCCCTTCAACGTGGGAACTCGCGTTACCCTTCGCGATTTCACGGTGGAGCAGGTTCGCGACTTGAACCAGAGGTACGGCGGACCGTTACGAACCGTGGCCGAAGTGGACCGTCTGTTCGCCCTTGTGGGAGGCAACCCATACCTTGTGCGGCGAGCGCTCCACGAGATGGTGACACAGAAGGCAGACCTCGGTTCCCTCGAGGCAGCGGCCAAGCGCGATTCCGGTCCATTCGCAGACCACCTTCAGCGGATGGCGCTTGTGCTGCGCAGGGACGCGGGCCTGTGCGCCGCAGTCCGAGCGGTTCTGAGCGGCAAGCCGTGCCCAAACAGGGAGGCGTTTCACCGCTTGGCGAGCGCAGGAGTGATGAGCGGCGAGACAATTGAGTCCGCATCGCTGCGATGCAGGCTCTATGCCGACTATCTCAATCGGGCAATAGCCGAATGACGGAGCAACTCACCGGCGCCCCGGCGGCTGCCGACCCACGGTTCTATGTCACCGGCGGGACTCTTCCGCTGGATGCAGCCTCCTATGTGGTGCGCCGCGCCGACGAGGAGCTTCTGGACGCTCTGCTCGCCGGCGAATTCTGCTACGTGTTGGACACGCGGCAGATGGGCAAGTCCTCGCTCATGGTGCGCACGGCTGAAAGGCTTAAGGCACGGGGAATCGCCGTGGCTGTGCTGGACCTAACGGCGCTTGGCCACAACGTCACGGTTGAGCAGTGGTACGACGGCCTGCTCAATCTGATAGCGCGCAAGCTCGGACTAGAGGATGAGCTGGACGCATTCTGGCGAGCAAACAGACAGCTTGGACCACTCCAGAGGTGGATAACCGCCATTCAGGAAGTAGTGATGGCGCATTTCACCGGCCAGATCGTGATCTTTGTGGATGAAATCGACATAGTCCGCAGCTTGCCATTCTCCACGGATGAGTTCTTCGCAGGCCTTCGAGAATGCTACAACCGCCGGGCAAGCGAGACGAAGCTGGGGAGACTTACCTTCTGCCTTCTGGGAGTGGCTACTCCGTCGAGCCTTATCCGCGAGGTGCGCCTGACTCCGTTCAACATCGGCCAACGCATCGAGCTCGAGGACTTCACAGAGGCGGAAGCGGCGCCGCTGGCAGACGGATTCCGAAATGCCGCCACACCGATCAACGTGGTGAGCGGTTCAAGCGAATTTGCTCTGAGTTCAGCCAATGCGGCTATCTTGAAGCGGATTCTGCACTGGACAGGCGGACACCCAAACCTCACGCAGCGACTCTGCCGGGCGGTCTCGGAGGAGCTGTCCAAGTCACCGCTCCTATCCGAGCCGACTGCGCTGGTCGACAGGCTGTGCGACACGCTCTTCCTCTCGCGCAGGGCCCAAGAGCGCGACGACAATCTGCTCTTCGTTCGCGACAGGCTGCTTCGCGGCGAGGAGGATGTCGCGGCTGTTCTGGACCTCTATTCGAAGGTGCTGGCACGAGACACGGTCTCCGACGATGATACGGACGTCCGGGTCAGCGCGCTGCTGCTCTCGGGAATCGCCCGTTCGGACGGCACGCGCCTAGTGGTTCGAAACGAGATATATCGCCGCGTCTTTAGCCGGGCCTGGGTGCGGGACAACATGCCGGACGCCGAGGTTCGCCGGCAGAAGGCCGCCTACCGGCGGGGCGTACTGAGGACGGCCTCCGTGGCTGCGGTTGTGCTGGTCGCCATGGGAGCTCTCGCGATGACGGCTGTCAGCTACGCGCGCCGGGCTGAGCGAAGCAGGAAGGTGGCAGATGCTCGGACGAAGGAGGCACGTGACCTGGCCAAGAGCCTGCAAGCTACGCTGGCGGAACGGGACACAGCTCTTCACCGAGAGTGGCTTGCCCGCCGCCGCGCGGACCTGAATGCAAGGCGCGAATTCGCACTGCTGCACAAGTACTTCGCTGCAGACAACGGGACAGATGCGCTTGGTCGGCTGACCCAAGCGATACGCAACGAGCCCTACCATTTCGAGGCGTGGCTAGTGCGCGCAGGAGTGCTTGCAGGTCTTGGCAGGTACTCCGAGGCTGCTAAGGACTACACGAGATGTATTGTTCGACGGCGTCACGTGGGTAAGGGCGAGGCCATCATTGGGCTGCGCCGCGCTGTGGCGCACCTGGCGAATGGACGTCGAGACGACTACCGCGAGTGTTGTGAACAGATGCGCGCAGACACCGATGAACTCGGAAACTGGGAAGGGCGAGCGTGGCTCTGCTGGACCGAGTCTATTGTTCCCGGTCTGAGCGTAGATCGGAGACGCGATCTCGCCGAGATGGAGAAGGTCGCAGGTGTCGGCAAACCCGACCCTGTCTTCTTCGTTATACTCGGAGCGACTCTCTATCGTGCCGGACGATTCGATGCGGCTGTAGCTCGGCTGAATCAATCTCTTGTAGCCAAAGGTCGCAGCTTCTCGCCCACCTTTGCACGCTATTTCTTGGCCATGGCTCACTTACGCCTACGGGACTACAAGAGTGCAAGGAACTGGCTTCAGGAGGCGAACCGCCTTGCCAAGCTCGATCCGCCCATTACGCTGGCCACCATCTCTTCGGCAGGGACGGGGCTTTACGAGAACATCCGTTTTGCAGAGATCGACCTTGGCAGTTCAACCGAGCTGGACTGGGACCGCCCGATCATCATGAGGATGCTGCAGAAGGAGGCGGAGCAGCTCATTCTCGGACCTCGCGCCGCGAAACGGCGCTCGCGGTGACTCAATAGATCTTACGCTTGCTGTCGCGCTCGGCCAGTTCTCCGTCCACGCGCCCATCGCTATCTTGCACCTTGAGCTACACCGGGGTACACGCGGACAACGGATTGAAATCCGTCGGTGCTTGGCGTGTCGCCCAGTGTTTGCCTCCGCGCGCACGCTCAAGATTACCGTCTCCACGAAGGTGGACACTAGGCCGAAGGTCACTCAGACCCGGAATTCATTCCGGGGTGATAGGCCGGTCAGCCCCCTGGTATAATCCCCTCCGTGAGCCACCTTCTTCCGCGGCGGAGCTTCCTGGGACCGGGCCTGGGCGGCACACACATTGCCCTGGCGTGTGGTTCGACACAGAGCAGCCTGTGGCTCACGACATTCGCCTAGACAGTCGGGGCGAGCGAGGATTCGGTGTGGCGCGTGAGCAGCGAGAGGTCTGCCGGGTGGTTGTTCAGATAGGCCGCAATCTCAGCTTGCAGGTCAGCGATGCGGCGCTCGTAGGCCGCTGGAGCTGCTGCCCGTAATCCTGGTCCAGCCTCGGAGAGTTCCTCCTCTAATAGGTCGAGCGCCGACTCCACGGACTGAAGCTGGCGCAGCGTTATTTCAAATTCATGTCGGTCTGCAATCAAAGTTCTACCTCCACGATCCCCTTCGGGAGTCCCTGTTTCGGTGTGTCCCACAAGGTGCAAAGCAACGCTATCGTGGGTGAGTCACTGCGAGCAAAGAACAGTGAGTACCCTCGAGTTTCTGAACTCTCCGCATCCAGCAGGGCCGCCAAAGCCGTGTCAGAATCCTTGAGCGATTGTATGTCGTTGTGAGCGATGAGCAAGACGTCGAAGTCACCAGGATATTCGCGGATGAAAATGTAGCTTCCATCAAGCAGCATGCGGCCACGGATTCCGGCTCCGCGGATGTGCGCCCGAAGCTCGACGAGTTTCGCAGTGAGGCTCGCCCGTCTCGTTCCGGGAAGACCCCCAAACCGGACGAGTACCTCCGACCAGTGAGCAGAATGGTGTCCTTCAGGCAGCCAGCCGTCTTCGCGAAACGCAGGAATCGGCAATTGGACTACCTACTGAATACATTATACGATATTGGCCGATGAGAGCGTTGCTGGTAGCGGAGTACACTTGTCAATCATGATGGACCGTGCGGGGAAGCCTACAGGCGTCGCAGCCCGCTGGTATAATCCCCTCCATGAGCCACCTTCTTCCGCGGCGGAGCTTTCTGGGTCTGGGCCTCGGCGGCGCGCTGAGTGCCTTCACGGGCGTCGATGCGAGCGCCCAGTCGAAATCCTCGCGACGCGCGGGCCGAGCGAAGCGCGTCCTCGTCATCTTCGAGCAGGGCGGCGTCTCGCACATAGACACCTGGGACCCCAAGCCGGAAGCGCCGCTCGAGCACCGCAGCCCCTTCAAGCCGATACGCACCAACGTGCCCGGCATGCTCTTCACCGAGCTGCTCTCGAAGACCGCGCGAGTAGCGGACAAGCTGACTGTAGTGCGTTGTATGACTCAGCCCACTCCCGGCATCGGCAATTCGCACCCAAAGGGATCGCAATACGTCTTCTCCGGCGAGGCTCCTGGCGGCCCAATCGAGATGCCGGACATCGGTTCGGTGGTCGCGCACCGGATGGGCACTTCGGCTCTCTACCTTCCCTCAAACATCCTGCTTCCGGGAACTGACGAGCAGGCGGCAGAGTCCCGCGTAGGTTTCCTGCCGCCGGGATATGCCGCCTTCAAAACGGGCGGAAGTCCGGCCGACCCAACGTGGAGAGTGCCGAACCTGGGGCTGCTCGCCGGCATCGACGAGCGCCGCTTCAAGGAGCGCCGGGACCTGCTCAGCTCGCTGGACGTGGGGTTCGTGAATGCAGGCCGTGCAAAGGACGCCGTGGCCATGAACGCGCTGATGGGGCAGGCGGCGGACATGCTTACGAACCCGCTGACGCGAAAGGCATTCGACATAAACCGCGTGCCGGCAAAGGTGCGCGAGGCGTATGGTACCGGCCACCGTGGACAGTGCTATCTGCTCGCAAGGCAGCTTATCGAGGCGGGAGTGCGGTTTGTGACAGTGGATGTTCGCGAGCCGATGAACTCCTTCAAGGACGGCAAGCCTGTGACCTATGGCGGCGGCGGCAACATGAACTGGGATCATCACGACGCCATCTATTCGCAGACTCACACGAATGTTCCGAACGGCGGCGCGGGAGCCGAGCGCTGGGGAATTGGAACCTGGCCGATGATGGGCTCTACGGACCAGGCCTTCGCCGCGCTCATCGAAGACATGGACCGAAGCGGTCTGCTCCAAGACACTCTGGTCTGCTTCGTTACCGAGTTTGGCCGCACGCCGAAGGTGAACGAGCGGCAGGGCCGCGACCACTGGACGTTCTCGTTCAGCTTTGCGTTCGCGGGCGCTGGAGTGCCTGGAGGGCAGGTGGTGGGCTCCACGGACCGCGACGGCGGCTACATCTCCAGTTCGATGGCCTACACTTTGGACGACTATGCGGCCACGCTCTATGAGAAGCTCGGCATTGACCGAACCAAGCCGATTATGACCGCGACGGGCAGGCCCATGTATCTTGCCGCCAAGGGCAAGCCGATTCCGGAGCTGTTTTGATGGCTAGAGGCGGGAATACCAGTATCGGCAAGCAATTGATTGTGAGCACGATTCGCGATCCTATTACATGTCACCCTGAGCGAAGCCACAGCCGTATCGTGGCGAAGTCGAAGGGTCTGGCCGTACCGTTTCTGATACGCCCGGATGCTTCGGCTGCGGTTCGGAACGGCTGAACCTGCGCTCAGCATGACAGGCTATGGAAGCCCGCGCGCAGTGCAAGTCGCAATCAAGGGAACGGTATTTCCGATACCGATAACTAATCTTGAAATACCCAACCAATATCATGAATAGGCTAATCACTGCATCCGTAGGGTTCCTTCTGACCGCATCAACTCTCTCGGCGCGGACGACTGCTGCGTTCGATAGCAAGAAGCCATCATCAAACGCGGCGAAACCCATCAGCTTTCAATTCGACGTGCTGCCCGTGCTCACAAAGCAGGGGTGCGCGAGCGGCTCGTGCCACGGCTCTCCGCACGGCAAGGGCGGTTTCTCGCTCTCGCTCTTTGGCTACGATCCGAGCATCGACCGGACGTCCCTGACGCGAGATGGCCTCAACCGGCGCATCAACGTCATCGAGCCGGACGACAGCCTGTTCCTCAAGAAGCCCCTACTGCGCATCCCGCACTTGGGCGGCCGCAAGCTCCGCAAGACGGATGCGGCCTACCGAATCATGCGTGGATGGGTGGACCAGGGCGCAAAGACGGACATCTCGGCGGTTGATTGTACGGAGATCACGCTCTACCCTTCGCAGGCTCAAGTCTTGAAGGCGCCGGCTCTTGCGCGCACTATCAAGGTTCTGGCGCGGTTCTCGAATGGTGACGTGCGCGAGGTCACCGATATCGCGACGTTCGACACTTCTCACGGCAGCATTGCAAGAGTGGATGCGCTGGGAAAGGTGACAGGCTTGGCCAGAGGGCAGGCGGCGATTAGCGTGCGCTATCTCCAGCACCTCAAGTCGGTCAACTTCACGGTCATTCAGGACGTACCCGGATTCGCCTGGAAGCCGCAGCCGGAGAGCGGATTCATCGACCGTCTCGTCAACGCCAAGCTGAAGCACCTTCAGGTCCTGCCCTCGGAAGTCTGCAGCGATTCGGTATTTCTGCGCCGAGCGTCGCTGGACCTGACTGGTCTGCTGCCGACCGCCGACCGCACGCGCATCTTCCTGGCAGACCGCAGGCCGGATCGCCGCTCACGCGTTGTGGACGAGCTGCTCCAGACCGAGGAGTTTGCCCGATTCCAGGCGCTGAAGAAGGCCGACCTGATGCGAGTCTCTCCAACTCGCCTGAAGGATGGGCGCGCGGAAATCTTCTCGCGATGGCTGGTGGAGGCGATGCAGACGAACATGCCATACAACCGGTTCGCCAAATCGATTCTGACGGCATCCGGCGACACGCTGCAGGTCGCTCCTGCGAACTACTTTGTTGCAATTCCCTCGACTGACGAGCGAACCGAGATGTCTTCCCAGATATTCATGGGCTCGCGAGTGGAGTGCGCCAAGTGCCATAACCACCCCTTCGAGGCGTGGACCATGCGGGACTACTACCGCATCGGCGCGGTTTTTGCCAGAACGCAGGTTGACAAGAACAGCGTTAAGCTCACAGCAGCCGGAGAGACCGAGCACCCCACGACGCGCGAGGTGATGTCGCCCTGGGGGCTGCCCGACCGTGGGAAGCCGACGGACCCGCAGGCCGACCGTCGCGCGCTCTTCGTGGATTGGCTCGTCAAGCCCGGCAATCCGTACTTTGCGCGCGTGGAGGTCAATCGCATTTGGGCGGACCTGATGGGCCGCGGCATCGTGGAGCCGGTCGATGACTTCCGCTCGTCGAATCCGGCCTCGAACGCGGCGCTCCTTGATGCGCTCGCGGCGGAATTCGAGAAGTCGGGTTACGACCGACGGCACATCATTCGGCTCATCTGCAATAGTAAGACCTACCAAAGGTCCGCCGCGACGAATAGGTTGAATGCCGATGACGTGTCGCTCTTCTCGCACGCCCACGTGAGGCTGTTGACCGCGGAGCAGCTCAGGGATGCGATGGGATTTGCAACGCGAGCCGTGCCGCATCCGTCCATCCTAGACGAGATACTGTGTGTAGCGCAACAACGGCTTGAGGAGTATGAGTCAGAGCTTGCGGCAAAATCCACTCCGAAGGCCGACATGGAGAAGGACGGCCGGCTAAAGGATCTCAGGGCGCACGTTGTGCGGCTGGAGGACCGAATGGCCTACGCCACTCAGCGGCCCTACCCGGAGCTAAGCGCATTCAGCACTGCGTTCGGACAGCCGAAGCGCGAGACATCCTGCACGTGCGAACGGCCGGCCTCTCCCACTCTGCTTCAGGCGCTGGAGCTTCTCAACGGCGACACTGCGTACGCTTTGGCCCGCACTG
>VFKD01000243.1 GCA_009885735.1 bacterium | reverse complement strand
TTTTGGCTATCATGTTTAACCCGATTTATTCATGGATAAGCGCGCATACTGATGTGATCTCTGCGAAACCATGAACGCATGAGTACAAGACTGGGTTCCCGCTAAGGACATGCGGGAATGACGGCTTGACAGGCTGTCACGTTTTCACGAGCAACGTGAAAATATACGTTAATCCTTGGTTGAGGCTAGTTTAGCCGCGCCTCCGCAGAGCGAAGGCCATGGGCAGGGCAAGCCCTGCACCCTACGCGCAAATGTTGCGTACGTGCGTAGGGCGTGGGGCTTGCCCCACCCTTCAGCCCCTGCAATACCTAAAGAGAGGTCCCCATGCACATATCGTTTACTTTGGTCGGACTGCTAAGCATCGCTGCCGTTGTCGCTTTCTGCACCACGGCTTCGGCTCAGGACAAGTCAAACTACCCCACTCTAGGGCGCATTGTCCGCCTCGACCCGCGGCTGGACGCGATCCTGCCCCCAAGCGCAAAGCTCGAGGTGCTGGGGACGGGCTACATCTGGTCCGAGGGTCCCGTCTGGATGAAAGAGGGCGGGTACCTGCTCTTCTCGGACATTCCAAACAACTCGGTGATGCGCTGGAAGCAGGGCGAAGGAGTGACTCTCTTCCTCAAGCCCTCCGGCTACACGGGAGTCGTTCCATACGGCAGGGAGCCCGGCAGCAACGGCCTCTTCCTCGACCCTCTTGGACGGCTCACAAGCTGCGAGCATGGCGACAGGCGCATCTCCGTACTCACCAAGGAGGGCGGCAAGAAGACAGTCGTCGACAACTATAAGGGCAAACGCCTCAACAGCCCGAACGACGGCTGTTACAAATCGAACGGCGACCTCTACTTCACCGACCCCCCCTACGGCCTCCCTGGCAACTTTGATGATCCGCGCCGCGAGCTCGACTTCTGCGGCGTCTTTCGGTTCGGGACCGACGGCAGAATCACACTGCTGACTGACAAGATGACTCGTCCCAACGGAATCGCATTCTCTCCAGATGAGAAGACTCTCTACGTGGCGCAGAGCGACCCGGCCAAGGCAATCTGGATGGCCTTCCCAGTCACGGACGACGGTACGCTGGGCGAGGGTAAGGTCTTCAAGGACGTTACCGCACAGGTGGGCAAGGCGCCCGGTCTGCCGGACGGCCTTAAGGTCGATGCTGCCGGCAACCTGTTCGCCACCGGACCTGGAGGCGTGCTCATTTTCGCACCGGATGGCACTCAGCTCGGGCTTATCGAGACCGGCGAACCCACTTCAAACTGCGGCTGGGGCGAGGACGGCTCGACTCTGTTCATTACCGTGAACATGCACATCTGCCGAATCAAAACCACGACGAAGGGAGCGGGCTGGTAGACCTCCAATTCTCCAAGATGCAGGGCGTGGGCAACGACTTCGTGCTCGTCGATGCCCGCGCCCTCGCCATGCTTGACTGGGCGGCACTTGCGCCAAAGCTGTGTGATCGTCGGTTCGGTGTCGGCTCGGACGGCCTGCTGGTCATTGAGCATTCAAGTGTGGCCGACCTGCGAATGCGCATGTTCAACCCGGACGGCACCGAGGACTTCTGCGGAAACGGCCTTCGGTGCGTCGCCCGATATGTCTCAGAAGACAGTCCCGCCGAGATGACCATCGAGACAATTGCCGGATCACGCCACGCTTCCGTCCAGAAGGTCCACCCTGTCCACCCCGATTCTCCCCCTTTAGGGGGCCGGGGGGTGGGGGGCTGGGGGGTCACCGTAGACATGGGCTCGCCCCAATTCATCCCAACCGCAATCCCCATGGCAGTTGACGCTGACAGAGTCCTCAACTTTCCCCTCGAAGTCCTCGGCGAGACCCTGACGATTACTGCTCTCTCCACCGGCACCGCGCACACCATTATCTTTGCCGACAGACTGCCCGAGAGTCCGAGGTTCGAGATGCTCAGCGCGGCGATAGAACATCACTCGCTCTTTCCGGAGCGCACCAGCGTCATGTGGACCAAGGTAGAGTCGCGCTCCCAACTCTCCCTGCGAATCTGGGAGCGCGGCGGCGGCGAAACCTGGGGCTGCGGCTCGGGCGCCTGCGCCGCGGCCGTGGCTGCACGAGTGCATGGTCTGGCGGACACGCCGGTAACCGTGTCCAGCCGTGGAGGAGATCTCGCCATCGACTGGACCGAGGGGGGCCGGATCGCGATGACGGGACCGGCTGAGAAGGTCTACGCGGGCGTGTGGAAGCTCGACTAAGCACAGCGCCTAGTGACCGGCCGCTCTTCTCCCAATGTCCGTCCGCGCGTGCATTCCCTCAAACTTGATGTGCCCAAGCCCTGAGTACGCCCGCGCTGCTGCTTCCAAAAGGTCCGCGCCCACGCCAGTCACTGCCAGCACTCTCCCGCCGTCGGTAACGGCCTGCCCGTGCTCCAGCCGAGTGCCGGCATGGAACACCGTGCAGCCCTCCGATTGCTGCGCCTTGTCCAGCCCCTCTATCAGCTTGCCGCATACATAGTCGCCGGGGTACCCGCCGGACGCCGCGACAACGCACACGGCAGCTTCGCGCTTCCACTTTACCGCCTGAGTGTCCAAAGCGCAGTTCACGGCCGACATCAGCAGTTCCACCAGGTCGGTATCGA
>VFKD01000579.1 GCA_009885735.1 bacterium | reverse complement strand
TCCCCATGCGCAACCGAATCATCAGCGGCCTATCGATGGCTGTGGTGGTGACTGAAGCGGGCGAGCGCAGCGGAGCGCTGATCACAGCCCAAACAGCGTCGGAGCAGGGTCGAGACGTGATGGCGGTGCCCGGTCCCATCGACAGACCCTACAGCCGAGGGACGAACGGCCTCATTCGCGACGGGGCTGTGCTGGTGGAGAGTGCAGCGGATGTGACCCGCGCTCTGGGGATGCTCACGCTCGAGCCGCCGCCCTCCGCTGCCCCGGTGTCTGCCAACAAACTTAAGCTGCCCGAGGCTCAACAGAAGCTCATCGAGCAGCTCAGCCTCAGCCCCAAGCATATCGACGCGCTCGCGGCGGACGTGCGGCTGTCATCCCAGGATGTGGGCGTGCAGCTAACCTTCATGGAGCTGGCGGGGCTGGTGCGGCGCCTGCCTGGGAACTGCTACATCCGGGTGCTGTGAGCGTGGCACGGGCGTCTCGCCCGTGGAATCCGAACGTGGCACGGGCGTCCCGCCCGTGAAAGTCCATGCGCGAGACGCGCATGCCACGAGCTCAACGCACGGAGCGCGGGCGTCCCGCCCGCCACCGCAGCATCAGCAGGCAGCCGCCGTAATGTCTGGCTCTCTTTGCCCTTCGTGCGCCCGAGACGGGCGCGCTCCATGGGTCACGCAAAACACACCGTTTCACGGGCGTCCCGCCCGTGAAGTGAGATGCCCGTGGTTCTCTTGTGATCGCCGCAAAGCCCCCCGTGGTGTAGGGGCGACAGCATCCGACCGGACCGATGTCGTCTGTGCGGAAGCGTTACGCTCGGATGCTTCGCCCGCACCAAGAATGGGCTGGCGCAGTGCATCGTCAATACGCTTCACGGGCGAAGCATCCGCATACAGCCGTCCTGCTTGAACGGTTGGCTGCCGTGCGGATGCTATCGCCCCTACCATCATCCTCTGTATTGGCCATCGGCATGTACGCACGGAACGTGGCACGGGCGTCCCGCCCGTGGAATCTCATCAAGAATCCACAAACAGGACGCCCGTAACCACTCAGACCTATCGAGACTCTACTTTTTTGCAGCAAACCTCTTCGCCACTTCGTCCCAGTTCACCACGTTCCACCAGGCCTTCAGGTAGTCCGCGCGGCGGTTCTGGTAGTTCAGATAGTACGCATGCTCCCACACGTCCACCCCTAGGATCGGGTGCAGCTTATCGCGCAGGGGGCAGTCCTGATTCGCCGTGCTGATGACCATGAGCTTGCCGGCCGGGTCTGCTACGAGCCACGACCAGCCGCTGCCGAATCGCTTCAGGCCGGCATCGTTGATGGCAGTCTGCAGGTTCTCCACGCTGCCGAACGCGCCGTTGATGGCCTCGCCGAGCGCGCCGGAAGGAGCCTTCGCGCCGCCGGGCTTCATCAGCTCCCAGAACATCGTGTGATTGTAGTGACCGCCGCCGTTGTTGTTGACCGCAGTGCGAATGGCTTCCGGCACCTGTGCAATGCCTGCCACGATCTCCTCAATGCTCTTCGCCTGCAGGTCCGCATGGTCCTTGAGGGCATTGTTGAGGTTCGTAATGTAGGTGGCGTGGTGCTTGCCGTGGTGAATCTCCATGGTGCGTGCGTCGATGTGCGGCTCGAGGGCATTCGTCGGATACGAGAGGGCGGGCAGAGTGAATTCGGGCATTTTGGGGTTACGCTCCCTTCAGCGGGCGCCTGAGGCGTCCCGTGGTCGATGGTT
>VFKD01000298.1 GCA_009885735.1 bacterium | reverse complement strand
TACGGCGACTTCTGCACCTCCGCCTCGGCGATCTTCTTGCCGACGCGCTCGGAACGTGCGTCGATCTCAACTCGGAAGCCGGCAGCACGAAGTTCGGAAGCCACGCCGGCTGCGTATTCTGCCTGCCCGTCGCTTATTGGCAGCAGGAGCACCTGAATAGGAGCTAGCCAGAGCGGAAAGGCCCCGGCATACTGCTCGATGAGCAGCCCCAGGAAGCGTTCCGTCGAGCCGGTTACTGCCCGATGCAGCACAACGGGTGTCTTGCGATTGCCCTCCTCGTCTACATACTCACAACCCATCCGGGCCGGCTGGATGAAATCGACCTGGATGGTGGAGGCGGTCCACTCTCGTCCAAGGACGTCCTTTGCCTGAAAGTCCGCCTTTGGTCCATAGAACGCGGCCTCTCCTGGCGCTTCGTAGTGCGGGACATCGTTTGCGACCAGCGCCCTGCGCAGCGCGTCCGTCGCTCGGGTCCACTTCTCGTCATCTGCGACATACTTGCCGCCGGCCTCTTCCCCTCGAAGCGAGAGCCGAACGCGATAGTCCGCAAATCCGTATCTGGTTAGCACTTCGCGAATCAGCTTCAGGGCGAGCGAGAACTCCTCCTCCACCTGCGCCTCGGTGCAGAAGATATGGCAGTCGTCCTGGGTCAGTGAGCGCACCCGGGTGAGGCCCGACAGCTCACCGCTCTTCTCGTACCGATAAAGCGTGGCAAACTCGGCATATCGCAATGGCAGATCGCGGTACGAATGCAGGCCCGCGTTGAACAGAGTCATGTGCGAGGGACAGTTCATCGGCTTCAAGCGATAGGTCGGGCCATCCGGATCGACCATGGGCGGAAACATCACGTCGCTGTAGTGCTCCAGGTGCCCGCTGCGCTTGTAGAGGTCCTCGCGAACTAGGTGCCCGGTCCAAACGTGCTGATAGCCATACCTTGTCTGGACTTCGCGCACGTAAGTCTCCATCGTGTGCCGCAGCATCTCTCCCTTGGGAAGGAAGAGCGGTATCCCCTGCCCCACCTCTTCCGGCGCGAAGACAAAGAGGCCCAGATCGCGCCCAATGCGGCGGTGGTCTCGCCTCTTGGCCTCTTCAAGGCGATTCAGATAGTCCTCAAGCTGCTCGGCGGACTCCCACGCGGTGCCATAGATCCTGGTGAGCATCTTGTTCTTCTCGCTGCCGCGCCAATACGCTCCGGCCACGCTCAGCAGCTTGAAATGCTTCAGTTGCCCGGTGCTGGGTACGTGGGGACCCCGGCAGAGATCGATGAAGTCGCCCTGGCGATAGAAGCTGATCACCTCGCCCTCCGGCAAGTCGCGAATGAGCTCAACCTTGTACGGCTGGACGAGCGACTCGCAGAATGCGCTCGCGGCGCCGCGCTCCATCTCCTCGCGGACAATTGCCAGATCTCGTTTCGATATCTCGCGCATTCTGTCCTCAATACGCCCTAGGTCATCCTCGCCAATGGGAGAAGCGAGGTCTAGATCGTAATAGAACCCCTCGTCGATGGGAGGGCCGATGGCAAACCTCGCGCCTGGGAATAGCTCGCTCACGGCCTGGGCCATCAGGTGAGCAGTCGAGTGCCGCAGGTCGTAGAGTGGGTCTGGTGAGTCGCTCAAAGTCAATACTCCTTCAATGGTGCCCACACATGGGGCCAAGAATCAATAACGCCCCCTGTTCGCAGCGC
>VFKD01000083.1 GCA_009885735.1 bacterium | reverse complement strand
GGTAAGCTCCTGCGTTATCTCCGCATCTTCGTTTGGCAGCGGAGCTGCGGACCGGATTTCTTTTGCCTGAAAGGTATAGAGGTCCAGAAGGCGCTCGCGCTCACGAGAATCAGAAAGGATTGCGTCGCGCTCTGCACAAAGCGAGACCACGGCACGAAACTGGTCGGCGTAGCTCGATATGCCGGCTACGTGATCCACGCCACCCCACTCGTCGAGAATACCGAGGTGGCGCGAGATGGTCAAGAGCGCCTGATGATCGTGCTGCCCATGAAGGTCGACCAGACCCTCGCCGAGATCGCGCAGCTGTCCGACGGTGACAACTCTCCCATCTATCCGCGCGACACCCTTGCCCTCCGCAGCCACTTCGCGACTGACTAGTAGCTGGGAATTCGCAACCTCAAATCCCTGCTCTCGGAGTGCAAGAACAGTATGTGGCGAATCAGAGAGGTCGAACAACGCGTCGACGGTGGCACGGGAACTGTGCGATCGGACAATATCGGCACCCGCTCGCGCTCCCAATATGAGGTTCACGGCGTCAATGACGATCGACTTGCCGGCGCCCGTCTCACCCGTGAGTACGTTGAGGCCCACCTGGAAGTCGATCTCCAGGCTTTCGATGATGGCAAGGTTGCGAATGGAGAGGGTTTGAAGCATCTGCGCTTGGGCCAACATGCCGGTGAGTCCCGACATGCTGGGTATGACCGATTCTACTTTGGCCACCACTCCGTGTCAAGTGTAAACACTAGACTCAGAGCCTACACCGCTATTACTAGTCGTGCCAGATGGCAGACGGGAGTTGGAGGACTCCCGCCCGGCGCGTTCTGACAACTACCGCTTGCCATCTGGACATACGTCTAGGGACATTGCCGAGCGGGCGTGACGCCGTTCGTGAAGACGAAGCCGGACCCGATAATTGGAAGTTGTGTGGGAGTGCCTGGGGATGGGTTCCAGAGCGGATTGTCGAACCAGCCTCGTGCGCAGTCACATGTCACATCGAATCCTGGTGATGTACCGCATGGACCCTCCGTATCGTTTCCGCCGTTTACGGCCTGCATGCGCTGGTACTTCGCATGACCGTCGAAGTAGACGATATTCAGGCCCAAGTTGTGCCCTGCGTACGGATAGGTCGACTCGTAGAATGCGTCAGGGCTGATCGGCGACCAGCTCGCACTGCCCGTGAATGCCGTCGAGAATCCGCCCTTGTTCCTCCAGGTTGTCTCGATCAACAGTCCGAGCTCCGCAGGCCTCTCGGCTCCAGCCAGCGTAAACGCCGTGGATGGTCCTCCATACCCGAATATGGGACCGTAATTGCCGAGGGCGTTGTTCATTGAGTAGACAACATTTTCGTACGGATGGCCCCAGGGCGTTTTGGATCCCAGGGTCGCTACCGGGCGATCTGGACAACTGAAGATTTGCGCGTTTGCCGCAGGGGTCGCAAGCGCAAACGGGTCGTTGTACGGACTCGCACCGCTGCCGCCGCCCTGGATATACGGCAGGATCATCCAGCCATATACGGTTCCGTCGAACGGGAGCGCCTCGTCGTAGTCCTGAGTATACATCTGCATGCCAAGCCCGAGTTGCTTTACGTTGCTGAGGCAGGAAATCGCTCGGGCCTTTCCCCGCGCCTGGGCGAAGACAGGGAAGAGAATTGCCGCAAGAATGGCTATAATCGCAATAACTACTAACAACTCGATCAGCGTAAAGCCGTTGTTTCGTTTCATTCTGGATCCTCTCGTTTCTTGCCGGACGACATCGCCGGCACCAATGCGTGATTGCACTACTTGGTCTGCGGCTGTTGACTAGCCGCGGCTCCGCGTCCCCCGCCGCCTGCTTGATCGCGTGCCTCGCCCATTCGGCGCAGAAGCTCCTTGTCCCGTGCGTTCGCCTGACCGCCGGGCTCCGTTCTCGGAGCGCCTGTGTTCCACAGGAAGTACCCGGCTACCACCACGGCGATCGCTGCTGCTATCCACCCAGCCGCTGGCGGTATTTCCCTCCCCCGCATTACGGACT
Organism: bacterium; assembly: GCA_009885735.1. Lineage (GTDB taxonomy): Bacteria > Armatimonadota > Chthonomonadetes > Chthonomonadales > CAJBBX01 > VFKD01. The sequence goes on along the minus strand of VFKD01000083.1, from coordinate 4,810 downwards.
CACCTCCTCTCCTTCATTCTGTTGGCATCCACAGCACACCATACGTTGAATTGCTCTGCTAGTTTGACCATTGTAGGGGAAACTCTGCAATGTGTCAAGCCGGAGAACTGGTAGTACAGCAGCAATGTGCGGCATTGTCGTGCTACGCAAGGAAGTGCCGTATATTGACAAATGGGCGCAGCGTGTGTAAGATTCACCCTGTCGGCAGAGGCGTTCGCGGATATTGTCACGCTCGTACCAAAGGAGTCTGGAGACCTACTATGAAATCAGTTCTTATCGTGATGGCGATTGCTCTTGTAGCAATTGGGGCCAGCATTGCCTTAAAGGAATCGAAGGATCTTACGCCTAGACCCGCGGATCGCGAGCAGGCGCGTAGGGATGGCATGGAGCAGGAGTTAGCAGTGAAGACCCCGAAGCCCACTGCAACCGAGACGTTTAGTCCGCCCAAGGAAGGGATGCTCACAGCGACACTCTCCATAGCCGGTCGTGGAGATATCGACATGGAGCTCTATCCCAAGGCTGCGCCCAAGACGGTGGGCCAGTTCACCACGCTCATCAAAAGCGGCTTCTACAATGGCCTAAGGGTTCACCGTGTGGACCCTGGCTTCGTAATACAAGCCGGTGACCCGCAGAGCAAGACAGAGGACATCGAATCTAAGCTGCTCGGAACGCAGGGCAGCGGCAAAGAGATCCCGTTTGAGCCCAACGCTCTCCAGCATGTGGAAGGCACCGTGAGCATGGCTTTGAGTGCGCCTCAGAGCAACACGGGCGACAGCCAGTTCTTCATCAACTTGAAGTCGAACCATTCTCTCGATGCCGACTATTGCGTCTTCGGGCGCGTAACTAAGGGTATGGACGTGGTAAAGCAGGTAGCAAAGGGAGACACCATCACAAAGATGGTGGTCCATTAGGAAGGAAGAACGTATGCTCTCACCGCTAAAGTCGATTTGTCTAGCTGCATCGATTGTCACGTTTGTCGGGCTCTCATCGGGCGCGGTCGCTCAGAATCCCGTTATAGAGCTAACCGTCGCTGAGCGCGGCAAGATTACCATCGAGCTCTTCAAGAAGGACGCGCCGAAGACAGTCGCGCACATGCTCGACCTCTTCAAGAAGAAGTTCTATGACGGCATCCTCATCCATCGAGTCGATGCAGGCTTCGTGGTGCAGGCGGGAGACCCTCAGACCAAGACGAAGGGCATTTCCGGCCCTGAAATTGGCACCGGCGGATCAGGCAAGAACATCCCGTTCGAGACAAACGACAAGACCCACGAGGAGGGAACGATGGCGATGGCTCTCTCCGGACCCCGCAGCGCGACCGGCGATAGCCAGTGGTTCATCAACCTGAGTCCGAACCACATGCTGGATGGAGACTACTGCGTCTTCGGCAAGGTGACCAAGGGCATGGACGTGGTGAAGAAGATAGCGAAGGGCGACAAGATCGTTTCGATGAAGCTCTCCAAGGCCTCGAAGTCGAAGTAGTCCCTAGTCCGGACACGCTTCACTTGCGGGACAGCCATGCGGCTGTCCCGCAAAGGCCGGGCTTCTGGGCAGACTTACAATATAGGAACGCACATGCGTACTGTCTTCGGAGAACTTCCACCATGATTACCCGCGACCAATATGAATTCCTGTGCAAAACCACCGAGGATTACTTAGGTCGAGCAGGCATCGTCCTCACCGGGGCGGAGCGTGGTCAGATTGAGGTTGCAGACTTCGGCCTTGGCGAGGTTGAGAGCCAGGGCCTTGAGATTATCACTTATGTGAATACCGCCCGCTGCTGCGCGAAGGAGCTCGTGATGCTCCCAATGCAGACGTGCCCGGAACACCTGCATCCACCCGTGGATGGCGAGCCCGGCAAGGAGGAGACCTTTCGGTGCCGTTGGGGCACGGTCTATCTGTACGTTGACGGTCCTCCTACTCAAAGTCCCTCCGGCGTCAAGCCCGTCGGCAGCGAGCAGCACTATAAGGTGGCGCATGAGGTTGTGCTTCACCCCGGCGACCAGCACACCATCTTCCCTGGTACGGCCCACTGGTTTCAGGCCGGACCGGAGGGGGCTGTTGTTTCTGAATTCAGTACCCGCAGCCGAGACGAGAGCGATACCTTCACCGATCCAAGGATTATGAGAGCGCCCGAGGTTGTCTAGACCCCGAGCGGAGTGTCGTGTCGTATGAAAGTCGTGGTGACCGGCGCGAACGGTTTCATCGGCGCCCCGCTCTGCGTTGCACTGGTAGATCGCGGCCACGAAGTCACGGCCCTTGTCCGGCGGGCTTCATCGGCTCACCGGCTTCCGCGCCAAGTGTCGGTTGTGGAGTGGGACTACCGCAAAGACGGTGAGTGGCAGAAAGCCGTTTCTGCAGCGAATGCCGTTGTTCATCTAGCAGGTGCCCCGGTGGCCGCAAAGCGCTGGTCCGCCCAGTACAAGAACGACCTGCGGTCGAGCAGAATCGATTCCACTCGCGCTATCGTCGAGGCAATGAGCAAGGCGGCGACACCTGGGCGGGTCCTCGCGAGCGGTTCAGCGGTTGGCTTTTATGGAGACACGGGAGCTCAGACCGTAACCGAGACGTCTTCGTCTGGAACCGACTTCCTGGCGCATCTCGCTGTCGCTTGGGAGGCCGAGGCTCATAGGGCGGAGTCGTTTGGCACGCGGGTGGTCTGCCTGCGAAGCGGACATGTGCTCGACGCAGACGGAGGCGCCCTCGAGAAGATGCTCCCGCCTTTCATGGCAGGTGTCGGCGGCCCCCTCGGCTCCGGCCTGCAGTACATGTCGTGGATTCATAGGGCCGATGAGGTCGGGCTCATCGTGATGGCGGTAGAAGATGCCCGAGTGCGTGGGCCGCTCAATCTCACTGCACCGAGACCCGTCTCCATGAACGAGTTTGCCGCAACCCTGGGCCGTGTGCTAAGACGTCCTTCCTGCTTCCGTGTGCCCGCCTTCGTCCTCCGCGCCGTGGTCGGCGAATTCGCCGAGGCTCTTCTCGGGGGCCAGAAGGTTCTTCCGCAAGCCGCAACCGGACTTGGCTATCAGTTCCTGTATCCGAAGCTGGAGGATGCACTCAGGCAGATACTCACCCGGTCTGGGGAGTAGCAGCGGCATGCGGCCCGCATTCGTCGGGAGCCTGTTCGGCCTATCCGGTGTCGTCCTCGGCGCATTTGGCGCTCACGCACTCAAGGCGAGAATTAGCGTGGATATGCTCGCGGTCTATCAAACCGGCGTGCAGTATCACCTCGTTCATGCGGTTGCACTGCTGGCGATTGGCGGACTCGCGCCGACGACAATGGAGCCTAACAGGATTGCCCTTTCCGCGAGGCTGTTCAGCGCTGGAATCCTGATCTTCAGCGGCAGCCTCTATGTGCTGGCTCTTACCGGTGAGCGTTGGCTGGGCGCCATCACGCCGCTAGGTGGAGTTTGCTTTCTGGCTGGGTGGACTCTGCTGGCACTGTCGCTCGCACCGCGCCGAGTTGATGTACAATAGGAGTAGACTTGGAGGTAAAGAGATGGCTAACCCGAACGACGTGAGGCCGCATACGCCAACTCGCACGAGGTCGTCCAAGAAGCAGTGTGACCAACCAGACTAATCCCACCTCACTCCGGGCGAGAGAATGTGCCTGGTTTGGCAAATGACCGTTGCCCAATATGCTGCCAAGGGTATTGACATCACCAAAATGAAAGCCCGCAGAGACGTTGTAAGGGTGCTGCACAAAGTGAACGGACGTTGGGTACAGCGCGCGAATAGACCCAAAGCAGACTGACCGGAAGTCTAGTGTCGCCCGATCAGTCGGTGACTCTTGCTGGTCGTCCGGCTTAGCCGACAATCAAGGTGTATCCCACGATCACGAAGTCAATGAACTGCACGTGCCAGAGCCGTATGGCGAGGAGGTATCTCGCGATGATTAGAATCCTGACCGCGCTAGTCGCTATACTCTCGCTTGCAGGCGCACGCGGTGCGGCCGACCTCGGCCGCCTCGATCCTCTTGCCACTCCCAGCACGCGGCTCGCGCCATTCCACGTGATAGCGCTCGACTTCAGCGTGAAAGGCACTCCCGAGGAGGAGCTTTCCGGACACTTTCAGCTTGATGCGGACGGCTGCATCAAGCTCACCGTTGGAAAAGCGCCCTTGCCGAAGCTCTCTCTGAAGGGACTCACCGTGGAGGAGGCGCGCGTCGCAGTCCTTGCTCACACTCGAAAGTTCTATGTAGGCGAGCCGTTCCTTGCCGTTGGGATCCAGAGCATGCCGCGGATCTATATCGTACTGACAGGTGCGACGTTTCGCAACGGCCCGCTGACCCTCGCTGAAGGCGCCCGCCTGAGCGACGCCCTTTCATCCACGGGTTATTTGCAGAATGCAGACCTCAAGCGGGTGAAGATCGAACGGCAGGAGGGAGGGTCGAAGGTTGAACTCACTGCGGATTTTGACTCGGTTCTGAAGGGCGGCGCGACTTCCCAAACCACGGATCCCGTGCTGAGGTCGGGCGACCGAATTGTGCTGGGCCTGCTTCCAACTCCCATAGTGCAGCGTTTCATTGCGGTCCTAGGCGAGGTGAAGAAACCGGGAATGATTGGCTATCGAAACGGCATGAAGGTGAGCGACGCGCTCAGCGACGCCTTCGGGCTCCTGCCGTCAGCGGACCCCGACCGGGTGACGATTAGGCGTATTGGGCAGTCCAGCCCCTACATGGTAAGCGCGGAGCGTGCGAAGCGCGGCGTCGCCACCGACGACCTGGCGCTGAAGCCGGATGACACCCTCTTCGTCACCGTGAGGGATTCCGGGCTCCGCTATGCCATTCTGGGAGCGGTCCCCGCCCCTT
>VFKD01000488.1 GCA_009885735.1 bacterium | reverse complement strand
CGGTCGAGCGGAGTGAGCGACAGCGTATAACGGATTAGCGTTAGGTCAACTCCGTCCTCGCTGTATGCGGGTAAGTCCGAAGGTATGTCGTCCTCCAGCGCGGAGCGCCAGGGAGATGGCGTCGGCACACCTTGCCGGATGGGCGCATTGTCGTTGTCGTTCATTTTGTTCACTCAAATCCAATCCGGTAGAACCCTAACGCAGCGCCGAACAGGTCGTTCGCGAAGGAGCGGACTTCTGTCGGCGCCGAACCGCATGCGCATCACTGACTGACGTTCGTTGGTCTGCCCTCACTATGCCGTACGCTCGGCGAGACGACCTACAACTCATCGCGGTATCGCCCTGAGTCTACTTCAAATCCATCCGCTTTACGTGAACCAGACGATGCCCCAGCATGTCCACGGCAGCCTGGCACGCTTCCAGGGGAAGGTACCCAAGGAGGGGTTCGTAGCGACCTTCATTAGGCACCATGTCGATGAACATCACCTCACCGTACACGTACCGAAAGCCTTCAACCTCAATGGTGACTGGGCCACATATCTCCCCCTTAATCGTGGATTGATTGGCGGTCTCTACATCAACGGTCGCAACTGTGTCCAGCTCTCCTAGGCGGTCCTTCCACGCACTCGGCAGTGTCATGTGTGACGCGCCGGTATCTACCAGCGCATCGCACCGCAGGGACTTCTTCTCGCCGAAGAGGCTCTCGATTGTCACGGACGTTACGATTCTACCCATGCCTGCTTGCTCACTCTCAGTGCTGCGGCAATGACCTCGACCTGCTTCTGGTAGTTTACCACCGCCACCGTCACACTCGAGGAGAGCGATCCGTGAGCATACGGTAGTGAGAGTTATGGCTTCTTGTTGAACTGACGCAACAATTCTACGATTTCTGTGTGGCCCTTCTCGAGCGCAATGTCCAAGGCTGTCTCGCCTCGGGAGTTTCGCGTCGTTACGTTGGCGTGATGCTTCAGGAGCACCTTCACGACGTTTGCATAACCGTTGTTTGCTGCCGCCATGAGCGCCGTATCGCCGTCGCGGCTCTGGACGTCAATCTTCGCTCCGCGTGATATCAGGAGCTCTACAGTGGCAGGATGTCCATACCCAGCCGCATTCATTAGGGGAGTTGAATGATCATCATAGACCTCATTCGGGTCTACTTTCGCGTCTAGAAGCATCCGGACAATGTCGAAATTACCATGTATCGTTGAGCGCTCTAGAGCCGACCATCCGCTCGTACTCCTCGGATTCGGTCTCGCTCCTCGCTGGAGCAGCAGCTTGACAACCGTAACATTCTCATTGCCCGCAGCTACGATCAGAGGCGTGAACCGTTCGTAATCCAGCGAGCGGGCGTCAACGGTTGCGTCCTTGTCAAGCAAGAGCATCGCCATATTCGTCCGTCCCTTCTCGGCTGCTATGTAGAGCAGCGTGTTTCCATAGTCGTCACGCGCATCCACATCTCCTCCGGCCGCCAGAATGCGTCGAACCGCGCCCAGGTCGTTCTTTCGAACGGCAACCACCAACTCCAATCGGCGGCCCGCGCGCGTCGTGCCGGCCGCTTCACGATGCAGCATCACCCTGACCGCGTCAGTCGTGGCATGCTGCTCCGCGGTCCGCCCATCTTTGTCTTTCAAGCGAACATCAGCACGCCAGGCAATGAGCACCTGAAGCGTCTCTACGTTATTGGCTCCAGCGGCCGCCATTAGGGCCGTTCTGCCCGCTTTGTCGCGAAGATTGACTAGTGCCCCAGCATCAAGCATCATTGTCAATGCCTTTGCGATTCCGGGTGCATGCGAAGCGGCCGCAAAGAGCGCCGTCTCGCCGTCCGGCATCCGGTAGTTGGGCGACACTCCACTGCCTAGAAGGTATCGAACAACCTTGATGCTGCCGTTCCCAGCCGCGTACAACAGGGCTACTCCAAGAACAAACGGTTCTGCCTTCTTAGTGCGTGACAGGAGGCGTTTCAGAGCAGGCACGTCGTTTTTGAGGCTCGCCTCCATAATCTGCTGCATATGCTGCTCACTAGTCTTCATCGCATGTTGAACCCGTGCCACCGCGCTGGTCGGGCCCAGGCAAATGACCACGATGCCGATTGCTACAGATCGTAATCCGCTCCTCACCCGCGCGCAAATGATCGTTCGGGTTCTCACCGGTCACTCACACATCTGGGTGCGCATGTCGACTCTCCACCTGCGCTATGCAGCGCAGGGACTTCTTCTCTCCGAAGAGGCTCTCGATTGTCACCGACGTAACGATCCTGTCCATGTCTGCGTATCTACTCTCGGTGCCGCCGAAGTTGTCTGCACTTGCACGTCGTATTGTACCATCGCCGTCCTTCCACGGGCTGATGCCTGCGTCACGAGCATCCCTCAGACCAGGCCCTCGGACGGCTCATATCGAGCAAAACCGACCTGCGACCACCCCACGCAGCACAAAAAGGTAAACAGTGGTATACTAGTCCCGATGATAACTCAACCCGCCGGTACGTGTTCCACCGACGACCAGAACAGAACACCCGCCTCGTTTGACAGCCTTGGCCTTTCGCAGCCCCTCCTCCGAGCAGTAACCGCAGAAGGCTACACCGTTCCAACGCCGATTCAAGCACAGGCCATACCATCCATTCTGCAGGGAAAAGACGTTCTGGGCACCGCCCAGACAGGCACCGGTAAAACCGCTGCCTTCGCCCTGCCGATCATCCACCGCCTCTCGCAGTCCGCTAGCACTGGCAAAGTAAAGATTCGCTGCCTGGTGCTGACGCCCACTCGGGAGCTCGCAGTACAGATTCACACGTCGTTCCTGACGTACGGCCATTTCGCAAGGCTCAAAGGCGCCTGCATTTATGGCGGTGTCAACCAAAATGCACAGGTCCGCGCGCTAAGGCAGGGCGTCGACATCCTAACAGCCACTCCGGGGCGCCTGCTCGACCTGATGGGTCAGGGCTTCCTCGATCTCACGGGAGTCGAGACGTTTGTGCTCGATGAGGCCGACCGAATGTTCGACATGGGCTTCATTCACGACGTCCGCCGAATAATCTCGGCCATTCCGTCGAAGCGGCAGACGCTGCTCTTCTCGGCCACCATGCCGGAAGAGATTCGCCGCCTTGCAAACATGATCCTCACCGATCCTGTAACGGTGGAAGTCGTACCCGAATCGACGCGGGCGGACCAGATAGCACAGTCTGTCTACTTTGTCGAGAAGTCCGGCAAGCCGGTCCTTCTCAGCAAGATACTGGACGAAGAGCCGGTCACGCGGGCGCTCGTCTTCACCCGCACAAAGCACGGCGCGGACCGCCTGGTGCGCCACCTGGAACGAACGGGCGTGCGAGCGGAAGCAATCCACGGCAACAAGAACCAGAATGCACGGCAGAGAGCGCTGGAGAACTTCCGGTCGCTGCGAACCTCCATCCTGGTGGCTACCGACCTGGCAGCTCGCGGACTGGATATCGACGAGATATCCCACGTTGTGAACTATGACCTGCCGAACGAGCCCGAGACCTACGTTCATCGTATAGGACGCACAGCACGAGCCGGAGCATCCGGCATTGCAGTTTCGTTTTGCGACTTTGAGGAGCGCCCGAACCTGCGAGCCATTGAGCGGCTCATCCGAGAGCCCATCCCGATAGCGGCCGGCAACGAGGGCCAGCCTCCGGCCGACCGCAATGCTCCAGCCAATTCGCTGTCAGCAGCAAGAGCTAGGGTAGTCTACCAAACTCGCCGCACTCGGCGATAGCATAAACTGCGGCGCAGGCAATCCGCCTGCGCCGT
>VFKD01000007.1 GCA_009885735.1 bacterium | reverse complement strand
CACACTCTCTGGCGGCTCGACGGTGAGGCGGCGGGCGCGGGCGTCTCGGGTGACCTGTTGGCGCACTCTATCGACACGGCGCTCTGGCTGAACGGTCCGATCGAGTCTGTGAGCGCGATGACCGAGATATTCGTCAAAGAGCGTCCCGTTCAGGATGAGCCCGGCATGACCAGGGCAGTTACCATCGACGACGCATGCCAGATGATGTGTCGGTTTGCAAACGGTTCACTCGGCCTGTTCGAAGCAACGAGGTATGCGCGGGGACGCAAGAACTACAACACGCTCGAATTGAACGGCGAGCGCGGGTCGATCTACTTCGACCTAGAGGACCCGCACCGGCTGCAGCTCTACGACCACTCCGACCCTGGGCACCTGCACGGGTGGCGGTCGATCCATGTGACTGGTTTCGAGCATCCGTACATGAAGAACTGGTGGGTGCCCGGCTGCACAATCGGCTATGAGCACACATTCACCAACGCTTTAGCGGACTTCCTTGCTGGCGTCGAAAGCGGTACGCCCGCCTCCCCGACCTTCCGTGACGCGCTGGCAACTCAGCTGGTGCTTGATGCAATCTTCGAGTCGGCGCGTTCGGGCAGTTGGGTGGAGGTTGCGGTCGAGTAACGTCCTCGCTCGTCCATTGCCTACTGGCTTCTCGCCGCTTGCCATCGCGCAAGGGCCCTCTTTAGGGCCATTGTAGCAGCTTGCCGTTCGATGATATCCTTGGTTTTGCGCATGCCCTCGGCGTCAGATCGGGCGGCTGACGCATCGGCCACTCCGTCGAACACGGCGTCCAGAGCAACACGCCCACCCTTCACATCGATGACAAGCAATCCAACGGTCGCACGGGCGCGCAGGCCAACCGGTTCGCTGTTGAAGCCTTCAAAGGCATCCAGGTTGTCGCCGATCGGATGGTAGCGCTCGCGGACTTTGTCCCACCGAACCGAGGCTCCGACGATCCAGTTCACGCCTAGGCTGCGGCCCATCGCGAGGTGGAACGCGAGATTGGCCCTCGGGCGTCCGCTGGCAACCTCGGCCTCCATCTGCCTCCAGAACTTCGGTTCACCTTGGTTCGCCCGCACCGGGCTGTGCCCCGCCTTGCTGAGAGCGGCCTCAAGCGTGTGGCCCAAAGTCTCAACAGTGGACGCTGAGCCGTTTACTGCAATCCATGGCAGGACAGCAGTGGGCTCGTCGGCGCATGCGGGCATCGAAGCGGTTAACGCAGCCCCACAGACCAACAGCGCGGATAACACCTGCAGCTGATGCTTCATCACTAGGCTCCCTTGCACGTGGGCAATCAGGTCGAACGAGACCGGAGAATGGTGAGACAACTTAGACGATAGTACCACAAGGACGGCGCAGCTCGCAGGAGGCGCCGTTCAGCGTGGCGAACTCAATTGGCAGTCCACATGAAGCGCGATGGCGCACGGGTGTCAGCCTCCGTCATAACAGCTATACTCAACTCGCAATGCAATTATCGGCAAGATCAGGGAGTGTGACCAACGCGGACCCGAGCGCGTGGCGGCCCGGAAGACAGGTGATAACCGGATTCGCCTTGCTGGCGCTTGTCCCCCTGACTCTGTACGGGTGGATAATCGTGCGCACATCCGAGGAGACTCGGGATGCCGACAGGCTGGAGTTGTGCCGCGCAACGGCCGCCGCAACTGCGCTGGAAATCAACCGGCAGTGTGCGGATGCCATCGACGCAGTGAAGGCGATATCCCTAGACTTCAGGGTAATTCAAGCGGTTCGAGCTCGCGACGGACGATCCTTGAGGCGCCTGCTGAACAGCGCTCGGGACTTGGCGCCGAGCATTGTGGCTGCCGGCGGCTATCGACGCAGCCACGCTGCCGTGGGCACTATTAGCGCTGATAGACAACCAGTGTCGAACCGCCGGTGGATGCGGTCCGCTTCTTCCGCCGCGCAGGCGAAGATCCTAGGCCAGTATGCCTCGCCGAGCGATCGCACTGCGCCCACCATAGTCGTCGCAGCTCCGCTCGAGGGCAATGTCGGTTTCATCATCATTCAATTCAGGATTCGTTCCATCGCCGGACCGATGGACAAGGCGAGTTCTCATGGCGTGTTCCGGATGCTCGCCGCCGACAACTCCGGCGCAGTGGTGGCGGAGTCGTCAAAGAAGGCGCTTAAGAAGCGAAACCTAAGGGCATATTCACCAGTTGTAGAGGCGCTGAAGAGAAAGTCCGGAGCAGCGTTCGCCGAGGCGCCGGATGGTGAAGGCGGCGTTCTGGCGGGTCATGCCTATGCGGCCGGACCACGATGGGCGATTGTTGCCATGGCCGAGTCTCGCAGCGGGATTGGCGTTGTCGCAGCGGCGGCGGGTAGACTTGCAATATTCTGGGTGCCGTTGGTGCTGCTTCACCTGTTCGGCTCCTGGATGATCGCCACGTTGTACTTTCGCCAGGCGGATATGGCGCGCCACGTGGCAGAGCAGAACAAGCGGCTCCTGGCTTCCGATCAGGCCAAGACAGACTTTCTGGCGAATGTGTCGCACGACTTGAAGACGCCGCTCAACAATGCGCGGGCATCCATTACCGGGCTGATGGATCAGTCGGTTCAGTGGACCGCGGAACAGACGAATGAGTGTCTCACTCTTGCCAGTGATGAGCTGGACCAGGCGATTGCGCGAATTCGCAACTTGCTGGAGATGTCGGCCATTGAGCTGCAGGCCGGCGTGGTGAAGATGAGACCGGCCGACCTGACAGACATTATTTCTACGACGCTGCAGCAGCTCGAGCCGCTCATGCGTGGGCGACCGGTGGACCGCGCAATTCCAGACATGCCTGTATTGGTCTATTGCGACTACAGCCGTATACAGACAGTGATTACAAACCTGGTTGAGAACGCGGTGAAGTACTCGCCGGCGGGATCTCCTATCAGGATTGGATGTGAAATGCGCTCCGGTTGGGCTATCGTGTCGGTACGTTCGAAGGGGCCGGGCGTGCCTCCGGGCGAGGAGAAGCGAATCTTCGAGAAATTCTATCGTGGCGACAGCAAATCGCCCAAGGGTGGTACAGGGCTGGGGCTGGCAATCTGTAAATCGGTCGTTGAGGCGCATCGTGGAACTATCGGCGTACGCAATGGAGTGCATCAAAGCGCAGAGTTCTGGTTTACGCTTCCTGCCCAATATGGCTAGAGGAGAAACAAGTGGAAGGAAGCATTCTGGTCGTTGAGGACGATCCCAGAACTCAGCGCCTGCTGTCTACTCAGCTCACGGCGAGGGGCTATTCTGTGCAGGTTGTGGACAACGCAAATGCGGCGTTTAGTGCGGTAACGAACTCTCCGCCAGACGTCATTCTGCTGGATATCGGCCTGCCGGATATCGACGGGATTGAGACGTGCCGCAAGCTCCGCGAGTGGTCGTCCATTCCGGTGATACTTGTTACTTGCCTAGACTCGCTTCAGACGAAGATCCGCGGACTGGACATGGGCGCGGACGACTACGTGACAAAGCCGTTTCAGATGAGCGAACTCCTCGCTAGAATACGATCCGTAACGCGCCGTTCCGCGGCAGCGTCGCGGTCCGTGCCTCCGGTAGTGGAGGTGGGCGACCTGCGAATCGATCTCGGCAAGCACCGCGTTACGCGAGGCGCCGAGGAGATTGCACTCACCCGGATGCAGTTTGAGATGGTGAAGGAGCTTGCGCTGAACGCAGATGCAGTGCTGACCTATGAGCACCTGCTTCAGACTATCTGGGGCCGAGGGTACGACGACATTCGGGCCGTTCACGCGCTGCTCTATCATCTTCGGAAGCGAATCGAGCCGGATCTCTCGAATCCAAGGTACATCAAGTCGGTTCCAGGGATTGGTTATACGCTGCGCAACGGTGAGTAAGTGATGGGAGCGTTCCTTCTCGGAGCCGGCAACGGTCCTGCGAGAGAATGCCAATGCAGTTCAGGAGAACGGAAATTGTTTGCAGCAGCTCGATGGGTGAGTCTCTTGTGTTTTGTCACTGTCTTGTCGCCCTCAGCGGGGAACCAGGCAACTCCGCCTGCCGACCACCCGTGGCGGCCCCCGTTTGGTCTCGATCGCATTGGTCACGTCCCGGCTGGGGTTGATCCAGCAACTCTTCCCGACTTCGAGGCGGACGCCTTGGCCCGACCGAAGTCCGTCATCAATCCGGTGGACCTTGGCACAATTATGCCGCCAGAGGGCCGTTTGGTCCTCGGTCCAGGCGCTAATGGGGAGTTGACTGTCGCAGCACTCTCTCGCAGGCGCAGCGAGCCCGCGGCGCGCATTCGGGTCTGGTATGAATCGGCCCCTCGGCAAGCGCTCACCACACCATTTCCCCTTGTATCTGGCAAGCCGTCGCGGTTGACGGTCGCGCTGCCGCCAACACCATCAAGGGTCAGCTCGGACACTCTCAACGTCACCGTCGAGGGACGAATCGCCGAGAAGCCATGGCGGAAGCAGATTCCCGTGACGCTTGTTCAGAAGTCGCAAGCCCTTCCGCGCTTTGGCGCGACGGAAGTGAAGCTCCGCTACGATGCGCCGATCTCGATCCGCGACTACAAGACTGGCGCGTTCACTACCATGCCGTATGCCAAGGGCTGGGACACGTCACTCAAGGATGTCGTAGTAACACTGCCGGGAGGCGGACGCTATGTCTTCTGGCGCGGAGCCTGCTATGTGCCCTTCTGGGCCGAGGCGGATGGCTCGGGGGTTTGCTTTGAATGGGCGGAGATGCTCCCCCCGCGTCCGGCGGATGCGGTGGACTGCGTCGAGCCGCTCATGGACAAAGAGCTGCGATATGGCCGCGTGAAGGTGATTGAGTCTACATCCGCTCGCGTGCATGTGCAGTGGAGATACCAGTCGTGCGACCTGGACTACCGAGTTTGGGGCGATGAAGCCGTGGAGGACTACTACTTCTATCCGGATGGGTTCGGGACGCGCGTTCTGACGCTCAAGTCCACGCCGGATGCAAACTACGAACTGTCTGAGCTGATACTCCTGCTGCCGATGGGTAGGTTCCCGCTGGCCTCGGTGCCCAACCCACAGGTCGAGGCGCTTTTCCTAGACGGATCTGGCAGGGAGTTTCAGTTTCCTGGGTCCCCAGAGCAGCGTGAATCGTTCATCAAGCCGGGGCCCACTCCTGCGGTCTTTCGCATTCGCCCAAAGACGTCGGACAAGGCAACTCCAGTGGTCTTTCACCCAACCGAGAAGCGAATGCCGCCGCTTATCTTCGCACCCTTCTTCGACAAGGGGCTGCAGGTCACTCCGTCCTACTGGGGAAGCCACTGGCCGGTTGCCCGCGGCAACATGACCGGCAGCGTCATCGACGAGCGCATTCATGTCACTCCTCACCACATCAGCCTGATGAGCTGGGCCGGACAGCGTATGGACCCGCTCCGAACCAGCACCGGACCGATGACGGACGCCCTTGGAGTGGTGAAGCCAATGACGACGCAGACCTGGACGTGGATGATAGGGCACACAAGCGAGAGCGATGACTCCCTTCGTGCCCGGGCACGAAGCTATGCGTCCCCGCCGGGTGTGAGCGTAAGCGGCGGGAGGCTTGAGCTCGAGGGATGGTCAGCCGAGCGGCGATCGATTCGCCTTATTGCCGAGAAGCCAACCGTGACGCTGACGGTTACGCCCGTAGCAGAGTGCGTGAATCCGGTGTTTGAGATAAACGGATCGCACCCGAAGCTTACTCGTGTGGAGTTGGATGGCGTCACCTTGAAGCCTGGGAAGTGGGCTTGGGACGGGAAGACGCTTTGGATGGATGTAACCCTGCGGGGCAAGACTGACGTCAAGCTGGCGTTTGCGCGCTGAAGGTCAAGGGTTATGGGAATTCTCACGCGGGGACGCGGAGAACGGCAACGCCTGCCTCACTGGAGGTCGCGAAGAACTGAGGATACAGCGTTGCGTCTGTCGAGTACAGATCCGACTACGCCAATAGAACCTCCTGCAGCACAATTTGCGCGTACCTCGCGGGCCTTGACATTATGTTGAATTCACCATATACTCTGACATGAGGCAAGTGCCGCAGGGCGACAAGTCGCTCTATGTGCTGCACGGCACGATAAAGACTCCACCGATGTCGAGCCGTACGCGCGTGGAAGTAGGTTATCAACTTAGGTGCTTGCAACAGGGCGACTTGCTCTCCATGCCCGAGTCGCGACCGATGCCCGTGATCGGACCGAACTGTCACGAACTGCGGATTTCCGATGTTGAGCAATCTATCGAGTGGCGAGTGATCTATTGCATTGATGACGTTGCGGTGATCGTCCTGGACGTATTCAAGAAGACGACACAGAGTACACCAGACCGAGTCAAGGCAGCCTGCCGCAGCCGGCTGCAGCGATTCCAAGCAGCGAAGAGAGGGCTACATTGAGCATGGACTCAGCGATGAAGGAGAGGATCGAGGCCGCGGGATTTCGCGAGACGAGCGTCCAGGAGTTCTTGGGCCTCACTTCTGAAGAGAATGACCTGCTGGAGACGCGCCTTGCTCTGTCTCGCCTGGTCAAGGATCTTCGCGAGAAGAGAAAGCTGACCCAGACGGCCGTTGCAGGTCAAGTAGGCTCAGACCAGGCGAATATCTCCAAGGCGGAGGCGAGTGATTCATCCGTCTCACTAGATTGGATGGTTCGGGCTGCGTTTGCGCTTGGCGCAAGCCGCAAGCAGGTTGGCAGGGCCATTAGCGGATGAGGTCAAGGTTAATGGCATTTTCACCGCAGAGAGCGCGGAGGAACGCAGAGAAGGGCAACAGCCGTGTCCTTGCCATTTACCTGGTCTTTGGCTGTTTCGTGCTTCAACTCGTCATTGAGTCTCACAGTCTCGCACGTAACTGAGTCACCCGGAACGAATTCGCGATAACCCGGTCGAGCCGCGTCGCTCCAAGCGCGCAGCCTCCACAGCTCAGCCAAGCTGTGGTAGAATCGGCATATCAGAGGTGCTCGCGACCATCGGAGAACATTGTGACAATTCAACTCGATCTGGACGACTCAATCGTAGGCCGTATCCAGGCAGAAGCCGACCGTTTGGGCCTGCCTCCGCAGGTGGTCGTTAGTCGCCTAATCGAGACAGCCTACCCACCTCATGCGCCGCCGGACGCAGAAATCGTCCTGGGTGCGTGGGACCAGTTTGTCCGCAGCCGACCTGTGAATTCTCCAACTCTTTCAGAGTATGCGATGAGCAGGGAATCCATCTACGCGGATGAGCGCCTTGACCAATGATCTATGTGCCCGACACGAACGTACTGTTGCGAGTGGAACAGGTCGGTCATCCTGACCATGAACTAGCTGCAAACGCAATCTCATCGGTCTTGCGCAGGGCTGAGACTATATGTCTGCTACCTCAGCCGATCTACGAGTTTTGGAACGTCTGCACTCGAGCAGCTGATCGCAACGGGCTGGGTAGAACTCCGTTGGAGGCACGCCAAGCTGTTCGGCAGTTGCAGGAGACATTTGAAATCCTCCACGATTCCGATGCGGTCTTCCAGGAGTGGTTAAGATTGGTTGGTCTGCACGGGGTCTCAGGCGTTCAAGTCCATGATGCCCGCATTGCTTCTGCCGTGCTGGTTCATGGTGTGTCAGTCCTGATCACGTTCAACAGGCCGGACTTCAAGCGGTTTGGGATAAACGCAATCCACCCTTCGGACATCTGAGATTAGGTTCCAGGTGCCAAGTAGCGGAGAAGGTCTCCATCTATGAACTGTTGTTGACCTTCCTCTGCGCAACCCTGCGTCCGCCGCAGTAAAGCCTTATCGCATCGCATGGGGGCGACCAAGAGGCGTGGAGAACGTCAGCCGCTACCGTCTCGCCAACTCGGCTGAACCCGCTGCTCCCCGTTTCTCCCTGAACTGCCTGCTCTGAACAATCATCTCAATGGCGGTCGTTAGGCGGTAGTTCGTTTTGGCAAG
Source organism: bacterium (assembly GCA_009885735.1). GTDB lineage: Bacteria > Armatimonadota > Chthonomonadetes > Chthonomonadales > CAJBBX01 > VFKD01. The sequence continues at coordinate 20,222 of VFKD01000007.1, read as the reverse complement.
GCGAGATCGAATGTCCGTGAGCAGCGGCTCGTCCGAGAGCTGGGTGGCGCGGCCCAAGGCGTATCCCAGCAACTTCTTGCAGAACTGTCGTACGATAGCGTTCCGCCGTGTCTCCACAAGGTACTTTCGCAGCCCGGGCAGGCCGTCTATCGCCCTGCCGTCCGGAAGAGTCGTTCTGGTGTCCACTCGTCGGTTTGCCAGGTCAGTCGTCCGCTGGCGTCCCACTGCATCAAATCCCTCAAGGGAGAAGCCGAACGGATCGATCTTGCGGTGGCAGCCGGAGCACTTCGGATCGCTGGTGTGCTTGGCCACGAGCTGACGCACCGTGAGGCCGTCGGTGGCAGTCTCGTCTTCGGGCAAGATTGGCACATCTTTGGGCGGGCGGGGAAGCCTCTCGCCCAGGAGCACTTCGCTCACCCAGTTTCCGCGCAATATTGGGCTTGTGCGGGATGCGCCGGACTGCTTGGCGAGAGTGGTGGCCAGGCCCAGGATGCCGCCCCTTCCGCGCTGCCGCATTCCGGTCACTCGTCGCCACACCTCTCCTGAGATACCTGGGATGCCGTAGAACTTTGCCAGCCGCTCATTGACAAACGTGTGGTCCGCATCGAAGACGCTTAGCACCGAGCCTCCATGCTGGAACAGGTCCATGAAGAACCGAATAGATTCTTCGTACATGTCGCCACGCAGGGCAGCAAACTCAGGAAAGTGCCGCTCGCTCTTCTCGTCGAGCGTGTCGAAGTCGTAGATGTGCAGCCACTGGCAGGCGAACTCGGTGGCGAGCCGCTTCACTCGGCCATCCTGCATCATTCGTCTGGCCTGGGCTGCGAGCATCTCGGGTTTCTGCAAGTTTCCTTCCGCAGCCGCGGCGCGCAGCGTCTCATCCGGCTGGGACGACCACAGGAAATAGCTCAATCGGTTGGCTAGCTCCCAGTTCGAGACGGTGGAGGCGCTTGCGCCGACTGGGGCAGACTCGAGTCGATAGAGGAATGTCGGCGACACGAAGATACGCGCCAGAGTGAGCCGGAATGCCTCCTCGTGGGGTAGCTCCTGTCCTCTTAGCCGCTTGTAGAGGGCGCGAAGCTCGGCAGACTCCGCTGCCGCTAGAGGCCGCCGATACGCGCGCGCCGCGAATGCGACGAGCGCCCCGACCTGTGCCGGCTCGGCGGCAACCATAGAGCTCCGGAACGCCTTTGCCCGATCGTTAATCGGCTTGCGCATCGGCTTAAGCGCGATGACCATGTCCGGGCGGTCCTGCGTAGCAAACTCCACGATCTGCTCATAAGCGCTCACCAGCGTCAGCGCGTCCTGGCTCACATAGTGTAGCTCCTCCCAGAGTCTGTCTAGGCGCTTCTTGGCCTCGTCCGAAAGCATGAGTCGCTGCAGCGCATCGTCCTCGCGGTAGAAGAGAGTGAGCGTAACCACCTCGTCCACGGGAACGATCTTGGTGTAGCACAGCGCTGCAGGGAAAAGCCGGCGAAACTCGTCGAATCCGGCTTCAATACGCTTGCGAGCCGGGCTGCCTTCGGCAGCAAGAACAGGCGCGCCGGGAGTTAGAGTATCGGAGTCGGATGGCTTTGTCGTAAGGACAGTCATCTGGACAGCCACGTCCGACGGCGCTGCTTGGTCCAGCATCCCCGTCGTAACAAACTCCATGCCGGCCAGCAGCTCTGCGGGAAGGCGCATCGCTATGGTGGACGGAGCCTTCACCCAAAGGTCGGTGGGGGCAGCGGATGCGCCATCGGGTCGCTTTCCGAACGCGGAGGGGTCAAGGCCGACGCCTGACGACCCGGTTGGTTTCTCGGAAGCAGTCGTCCGCTTCGACCAGGTTCTAGCCAGCAGTGGTCCCCCAAGAGACGAGAGCTCGCGATAAAGCACAACGTCCGGCTGCTTTTCGTCGGCCCCTGCGGACGGCCCGCTCACGAGGAGGTTCTGAAGCGATGCAGCCAACGCCCGTTTCTCGTCGCCAGTAGTCGCGGACTGCCAGCGGGCAAGCAATGAGCCGGATGGAATTATTGCTCCGTCCGTCCCGCCGGTAACGGGCTCGGCGTAGAAGTGCCAGACGCCCGGGTTCCCAAATTGGTCGGCGTGCGGATTGCCTTCCATGATGTTCGGGGATACGTCCTTGGTGAGGCTCCACGTCCGCGCATTCCGACCACTGCTCTTGAGAACAAGTTCTAGGTCCGTAAGGTCGCAGCCGTGGTCGCCGTTGCGAGGGCCGACGATGAGTGAGATCATGTCTCCCGCCTGAACCGCGAGGCTGCTAATCGGCTCGATGATTACCGGCTTGCCGCCTTGTGAAAGTCCGCTTGCTACTCGCCTGCGGGTCGATCCTCGCCGAACTTCCACCTGCCACGTCACCCCGTTGCCGCACTCAGGATGTGCGTGGGTCACGGCTCCCTCGAGAGTGAGGATGCCTGTGACCGGGCTTTGCCAACCCACGCACGCAGCGACAGTTGGCGATGGGTGAACGCATACGCCATGCGGCTTCAAGTTGCCAGGAATGCGGACATGCTCGTCGGAGGAGTTCGCTACGACGCTGGGAAGCTGCTGCGCGGCCCCCCAGCCGTTCACGAAGCCGTAGTTCGAGAGGCCCGTCTGTCTGCCGGTGAAGTGATCAAGCTTGAGTGCGGATCCTCCGCGAATGCCGAGATACTCGAGCCATGCCTCAAGCGCATTCGCGTCTACGCTATGCCGCTTTGCAAGCGCCTGTGTATCCAGATTAGTTGAGGCAGCTCCTGCGGATGCAATCGCATTAAGCGCCCCTGCCGTCGACCGAAACAGTGTGTCTCGCGTGGACGACATCTCACCAACGAATGCTCGCACGTCTCGCAGCGGGAGGTCCGGGCGTCCTGGCGCAGTCAGCCGAGGGTTCTGCCACACAACCGCGCTGCTCGAGCCGCGAGCCGTTAGGTACAGAGTGGCTTCTCTCTGTCCAGGAGGAACTGGAGCCTTCAGCCTCACATCCAGCCGCGGAACAATCGGCATAACCGGCTCTTGCCAGGCGGTTGGGCCACCCGCGCGTCCGATGTGCCCGACCGTAGAGAACTTAAAGAGTGTCTGCTGCCACCGCACGATATCCGCCGCAAGCGCAGAGGTGTCAGTGGGCTTGGCGGCAAGCCACTGTTCGCGAAGTCGGTCGAGGAGAAGCGACGGTTTGCTGTCGGTTAGTGCAGCCCACAGGAGGCCGAGGTATTTAGCGTTGAGGCTGTGCGCCTTCGCGATCTCGGCAATGGTCTTAGCCCTTGTTCGGAGCGCGTCACGCTCGATGAGAGTCGCCTTCACGTAACGCTCAATAGGCAGCCGGCCGCCGTCGTTCGTATTGAAGACAATTCCCTGAAGGTTTACTTGCGACGCGCCATCGGAGCCTGAATATTGGGCATAGAACGACCGTATCTGGGCGAGCAGGGAGTTCGTCCAGTCGGCCCTCGTGGTGGAGGGCGAGAACCTGAATCCGTCCGGAAGCAGCTCGGCGTGCTTTGCAATCTCCTTGCCGGCGTCCAGATATTTGGTGAGCAGTGACGGCGACATTACGAGCGAACTGCCTGTATTGGTGAAGCCCTCGCCCGAAGCGCTGTCTGAGGGGAATTCCCGCGCGGGGCTGATGTCGAGCCCCGTCAGGTCTCGAACGGTGTAGGTGTACTCTGCGTTGTTGAGGCGACGCAGCACCACTGGACCTGGGTCGCCCGCATTGGCGAGCGCCTCCGCGTCCAGGTATCGCTTAATCCAGCCACGCAGCACCTGCCTTTGTTGAGGAGACGGCTGCTTCGCGCCCTTCGGCGGCATCTCCCCGTTGTCAAGCATCTCCGCCGCCTTTAGCCACGCTTGGGTGCTGTGAGGGCCCTTGCCGGGCGTGGTGAACTGCTCCAGGTCGAGCTCGCCCTGCTTCTTCGCCGTAGAGTGGCAGCCCAGGCAGAACTGGCGCAGGAGCGGTCGTATGCTTCGTGCATACTCCGACTTGGGAGGAGGAGCGACTTTCTGTTTCGCGCGAAGGCTGGCAGCGCAAAGTAGACAGGCCGACAGCAGGACCATGCAGCTTGCGAGCAGAAAGGGACGTTTCACGGCGAACTCTCCATGTGGTGAATTACGATGCGGCCATGAACTCGGGCTACGAGATCACCGTCCTCGTGCGACTGCACCGTTCCTTCGTCTGGACCGGCTGAAAGGGTGACGCAGCATGAGCATTTGTGATCTACGTAATTTTACCCGCCAGAGGCACAAGACATGACCCGACGAATCTTTGTCGGCCAATCCGCCGCAGCAATCTCCATACTGGGCCAGAGAGTGCATCCAGATACAACTCAATACGGACTGGTTGGACACTGGCCGCTAAAGGGTGACGCACAGGACAGGTCTGGATGCGGGAACCACGGCCGTGTGCATGGCAGCGGTCCTGCCAAAGGTGAATTCGATGGGCGAACCGGATTTATTGAGGTGCCGCCCAGCGCATCGTTGAACTTTGGCGCGGGGGACTTCACGCTCTGTGCCCGCATCTGGAACGCGGACGACACCAATGGAGTTCGAGGAGACCTCCTCTGTCAGTACGAGCCGGTTCGGAGTCGTGGATTGAACCTCAATGTCACCTCGAGCGCTGGGGGATATAGCTCGCATGGCGATGACCGGCATCTGTTCTTCGGCATAGACGATGCGCGCATTAGCGCATGGGAGGACTGTGGCCGCCCAAGCGCGACCAGCAACTATGTGAGCAACTCCCTCACAGTCTTCAACGGCAGCCTCTTTGCGGCCACCACGGACGCAGCGAAGGAAGAGGACTGGGGCCACGTGTTTCGCTATCGGGGCGGCCAAAGGTGGGAGGACTGCGGTCGGGTCGGCACGCTCAAGGCGCGCGGCGTTGGACCTATGATAGTTCACAAAGGCAGCCTCTACGCTGCCACATGGAATTACGATTGGACCCGCGTTGGCGTCAAGAAGCCGGGTGAGCCGACATATGAGGCCGACTTTTGCAGGGTCTACAGGTATGCCTCCGGGCGGAATTGGGAGGATTGCGGCCAGCCTGGCGAATGCCGCAGGCTGTTTGGACTGGCATCGTATAGAGGTCGGCTCTTTGTCACGGCCGAGGACGGTCGATGCTACGTCCATGACGGCAAGCAGACCTGGACGGTATGTGGTCGTTTCCCAAACTACGCTCATCCCATGGGAGTACACGGCGACAGGCTCTATGCAGGCGTGCTGAACCCAGCCGGCATATGGGAGTACGACGGGTCAACTTGGAAGCCGCTTGGCAATCCGCAAGGCAGCGAGGAGCGGTGCAACCAGATACATGCGATAGGCGTATACCGCAGCAAGCTGCATGTAACGACTTGGCCGGAGGGACATGTGCTGCGTTTGGACCCAAATGGCAAATGGACCGACTGTGGCCGCCTTGGCGACGCCATGGAGATCAACGGCCTTGTGGTCTACAACGGCAAGCTCTATGGAGGCTCCATTCCGAGAGCCGAGGTGTTTCGTTACGAAGCCGAGGGCCAATGGACTTCCGTTGGACAATTTCTGAAGCCGGCGAACTATTCTTTCAAGGACTCCACGGAGTGGGCGCGAGTCACGAGTCTGACCGTATACGCGGGGAAGCTCTTCGCGAGCATGGGGAGCTGCACAAGTTCTCACCTGGATGCGCCCGCGGACTTTCGCGGCAAGGTCTTCGCACTACAGCAAGGGCAGTGCATCTCGTATGACCGAGATATCGGTCCGGGGTGGAAGCACATTGCGGCGATCCGGCGCGGCAGCAGGCTGGAGATATACGTGGATGGCTCCAGAGTTTCCCAGTCACCTGCGTGGACAGGCAGTCCCGTGGACTTGGAGAACGGCGCGTCACTCCGCATCGGAATGGGGGAGACCGCGCACTTCCGTGGCCGGATGCAAGATGTTCGCGCCTACAATCGGAGCCTGAAGCCAGCCGAGTTACAGGCGCTTGCAGGCGGTTCGCGCGTGACGGCTTAGGGACGCTGCTTGCTGCGTCTGGCGGGCGAACGAGAGTAACGCGGCTCCACGCTTCGGCCAAGAGGCCGGAGCTGGTGGAGCCGCCGACTTGCGTTTGTCGCCTGTGTTTGGGTGCATCCCTACCAGCTAGTTCTTCCTGAGCACGTTCTCGTGCAGTGCGCTTCCGCCAGGGGATGCCGTGGCCGGATGTCCACCGGCTCCCTTTGTTCTCTCCATAAGCTTGTACGAGACCGCGTCTCTAGACTCGTACCGCTGAGCTACACCATTGGCTGTCCGCGCCTCGGCCTTCGATGTTGCCCGAGCCGACTGCTGCAGAAAGTCGCGCGCCTCTTTGCCGGACACTGTCGCCCGTACGTTGGAGCGCGGAGAGTAGTTCTCCGCGGCGTCTGCGGCATATGAGTTCAGCAGCTTTGGCCAGAGCTTGCGGAAGAGGGTTGGGTCGCCAAATGTGTCCGACGCAATTACCTTGCCGTTTACCGCTGCAACCACACCGACGAGGTGCGGATCACTCTTGAAGGCATGCAGCAGGGCCTTCACGTAGGGACCTATGGTGTTTGCCGCCTGTCCGGCGGTTTGGTTAAGCACCTCCTTGTACGTGCCGGTCGATGGAGAGGCAGCAAAGGCGGCATTCTTCTTCGCGACTTTGTCCCACACGCGGCTCTGCGAAGCGCTCACTCGTGCGGCTGAGTTCGCGTAGTAGCTGCCTGCCGCGACCTCCTCCCTGCCGCGTGGAGAAAAGCCGGGTTCACTTCGCGGCGACGCCGCTGCGGGAGCGTCGGCCACAAAGGCGCCGTCTTGCGCGTCCGCTCGAATTCCGGCACTCGCCACCATCTTCGCGCTGCCCTCGAAAGCGCCGCTGCCTGCCCATCGGCCATGCTCCACGCAGAAGACGCTCACCGGTACGCGCTTCTTGCCTGGGTAGATGACCATGTCCTTGCCCAGGCACCGGTCCTGTTGACCGCCCAGCACCACCTCGCCCGCCATGATATAGAGCGGCTTGCGACCGGTGTTGGAGACATAGAGTGTGTTGACATCGCCTCCATTGCCTGCCTCGTTTACCGTTACCGTGCCGGCCCGCAGCCCTTCGTCGAGAGTCACGTACGTGTCGGTGGCCTCGGCAGACGAATCGTAGACTGGGATGATGCTCAGATTCTGGTAGGTGCGGGCGGCGCCGAGCGTTCTGGTGCTGCTTAGGGGAGTTCGCCCAGGTGATTGCGCTGTGCGAACCTGGGTAAGTGCGTAGGCGGAGAGGAGCACTCCAACCCCTGCAACGACATCTGCACGTACGAATCTTCGTAGATTGATCACCATTACCTCCCAGAGTGAAGTTGAGGCTCGTTCGGCTCGGGACCTTGATGAAGGGTCGCCGGACGGAGTCCGTTGCTAGGTTGGTTACGATAGGTGGCGGAAGGGTTCACGTTCTCAATTCGCCGGATTTCAGCACGCGACAGCACCCTTCACCAACGCCTGTCGTGCCGCTATGGTCTTGGCGTTCGCTGTGACTCATCTCACACCTGCGGGCCGAAACCTCGCGATCTAGGAAGCGTAGGCTGATCAACATGCTCGTGGGCTCTTACCGCCCTTGGTGGGCTCGCGTTCGCGGAACACGGCCCTGAGCGTCGTCTTAGCCCATACAACAGGTCAGTGATAGGGTGCGATGACGTGACGGGGCGGTCTATGGCAATGAATTCAAGGGGAGTCCGGAAATGAAGATGAGTCGCCAGAATGCTCTGCTTGCAGTTGTATGCCTCGCTGACCTGCTCAGCACGGTCCTGCTATTGCGGCACACGGACGCCGCAGAGGCGAATCCGCTAATGGGTTACCTACTGCGCAGCGGCGTCGGAGTGTTTATCGCGGTCAAACTTCTACTCACGGTCGCGCCGATATTGGTGTTGGAGTTGGCCAGACGAACGAGGCCAGTCTTCGCCACGCGAGCGAGCACCTTCGCTCTGTGTGCCTACGTCACGCTCTATGCTGTTGGTGTGGCAAAGGCAAACAGGCCGGATACAAGTCCGATCTATGCATCAGAACCTGTGAGAGCTAGAGTCTGGGCTGACTTGTCTTCAAAGGTTGCCGCCAAGCGGTTACAAGCCCTCGAAGCTGGGCGAATCACCCTGGCGCAGGGTAATAGTTCGATCTCCACGAGTGGTGGGCCAGCTCTCGGACTTACCGCCGGGCCAATGGACAGTGATTTGCAACGCATTCTCGTCGGCGCCGAGGCCAAAAGTGACGATGCTGGAGCTGGACGCCAAGTAGCTGGACCCGCTCGCGACACGCGCTCTGCGAACTCCGGTCGAAGTATCGATTTCAATCTCCGCGCCGTACGCATATCTGTTCGAGGAGACTCCTTCGAGCCGAACACTGAGCCAATGGTTCGAGGTGTTCGATACGTTGCGAAGCAGCCTGGGACGGCCCGAGTTTGCGACGACCAGAAGGTCGATTCGCCCGTCATTGTCGAAGTCGCCTCGGCAGAGAGCACGGCCCACGGTCTTGCCGGTAACGCCCGGGCCAGCGCCGTCACTTACGTCGCTGAAGTTGAATTTGCCGGTGTTTTTCAGGATGAGCATCGGCTGCGCGAAGGTTTGGCCAGGCTCGGTCTTGGCGATAGTGTCGAGAACGTGGCCGTTGGCAACGGCCATGTCCTGAAGCCCATCCAGGTCAAAGTCGGCAAAGACAAGACCAAACCCAACCAGCGCGAAACTGGAATCGTGTACACCCGATTGCTTGCTGATCTCGGCAAAGCTGCCCTTCTCGTTTGCAGCCTCGAAGAGAGCGATGCCCTCGAATGCGAAGTTCGATATGCCGATGGCAATTGTCTTGGCGTCGGGAAGAAACATCGCGTCGATTCCCATTCCGGCGCGCGCCTTGCCCGCAGGGTCCAGAGCAATGCCTGCCTCAAAGCCGCTCTCGCGAAACGTGCCGTTTCCCTGGTTAATCACAAGAAGATTCGGCTCCGAATCGGCAGCCACGATGATATCGATGCGGTGATCGCGATTTGCATCCAGGGTGCACACGCCGAGAGCCTTCGTGACGTGCCGGGATAGGCCGGACTTTGCGGAGGCGTCTGTAAATCGTCCGTTGCCTTCATTGTGATACAGCACGCAGGTTGTTCCTGGATAGTCTTGCGGCCTGCAATAGACCTTCTCGCCGGATCCGCAAAAGAGGTCCGTATCTGTGCTCCATTTCACATATCGGCACACAAAGAGGTCGAGGAGGCCGTCGCTGTCGTAATCGAGCCAAGCTGCGCTGGCGCTCCAGCCGGAGCAGCCGGTTCCGGATGCCTGGGTAACGTCCTTCAGGCGCTTGCCGTCGACATTGCGAAGCAGGCGATTGCCTCCCACACCAGTGATGTAGAGATCGTCAAATCCGTCGTTGTCGAAGTCGCCAACGGCCACGCCCATTCCCTGCATCTGAATGTCTAGGCCAACCCGTTTTCTTGATTCCCGAAAGGTCCCGTCGCGCATGTTCTGGTAGAACTCCATCGTTGATCGCGGCTGGTCTCGCTCGGGTGTCCAATCTGTACCGTTCACCAGAACGATGTCGAGATAGCCGTCTCGGTCCATGTCGAAGAAGGCTCCGCCTCCGCCCATGGTCTCCGGCATCAGTCGGTTTCCGGCCGCTCCATTTGTACGGCTAAAGGTGATTCCTGCCTTATCCGTTACGTCCTCGAACTCGATTGGACCCGGCGGTGTCTCTCTGACTGCATTCGTGCTCGATCTTGGCGAGCACCCGAGGGCTGAAATCACAAGTCCAACGCAAGCTAGCGGTGCGGCTCTCACTTTGACGCCCCGGCCGGGAAGTTTCCGCCGGCGGCGGCAAGCGCCCTGCGCAGAGGCTCGGCGGTGACCTTTGACGGCGCCAATGTATGGGCTGCCTGCAGCTCCACGAGGGCCGATCTCTCTCGCCCAGCCTTCTGGTAGTGTGCTGCCAACGCTAGTCGCTTCGCAGGATCTCGTCCTGAGCGATCTCGTTGTGCCAGCAGAGCGGCTTCTTGGCGACCAATATCCAGGATTCTCTTGGCCTGGGCTCGGGCAGCCTTCGCGGCGGCAGCATCGCCAATCTGCTCGTAGGCCGACGAGAGCAGAAGACGAGCAGATCCGTTTCCAGGATCTCCAGCAAGGGCGAGGCCCAGCATTATCGCAGCCTCGCGTCCTCTGCGGCCTTCGAGATAGAATGTGCCCAGGCGAACACAAGTATCGCTGTCCGCGGGGTCCAGCTCAAGTGCGCGCAGGTAGTGGTGCTCCACCTGGGCGCTGTCCGCCTCGGGCAGTTTCGGCGATCTCAAGAGGGTAGCTAGGAGTTTATGTGCGGAGGCGTTCGAGGGCTCTGCAGTTACAACGGAGCGCATCAATCCTATTGCCTCCTTGCCCCGCTGCACTTTGATCAGCAGACTCGCCAGAGCTATGGCCGCGCCTGAGTTGCTCGGCGCTGCCGTATGCACAGATTGGGTAATCCGGAGCGCGCGGTCCACCTCGCTATTGCGATCATACTCTTGGGCCAGCAGGAGCCGACCTTCAATATCGTTCGCGCCGACCATACTCTCAGAGTGGGTTTGGACGTTCACCATCTCCTTCGTGTGTCCGATCCACTTCAAAGCGCGAGCCGCGCCGATGTAACCACCCGCGCTGGTGGGCGCCAAGCGCATTGTCTCCCGGAATGCGCGGAGCGCTGCGTCAAACTGCCCAAGCATTGCATTGCACTTGCCAACCGCCTCGTAAAGAGCTGGGTTTGGACCGGCAATCTCAAGCGCGCGAGAGTATTGACGCCTTGCTGCCAGAACGTCGCCCGCGCGCATAAATGAGCGTGCGGAATCGACGAGGCTGTTTGGGTCGGCGTCTGGCAAGGTGGCCGACTTAGCCCCGGCGAGCGCTTTGGTCATCTCAATCCTCTGCGTTTCAAGCTCGGAAACCTGAGGACCGGCGACAGGGCTGAGGTTTACTTCGCTAGGGTCGAGCCGAAGGAGATCCGATGGGTTGCGCCTTATGCCAACGGAATAGACAACAAATGCAATACACGCGAGTGTGATGACAAGGAGGGCGGCGATTGCCAGGTGCGAGCGTGAAACCGATTGCAAGGGCGCCGGGGACCGGTGTTTTGAACGCTTTGCGTGCTTCATACGCTCATGCTACCCGCCGAGTTAGCGGGCGCGCATGTCCGTGAGAAGAGTGCTGACGGCAGCTGCAAGCTGTTTGTCGTCGCCCCGAGCATAGTCCTGTGGAGTCTGTTCCACCAGTAGGTCGGGCGGAACTCCCCAGTTCTCTAGGTTCCTGCCGTCAAGTGTCCTCCAGCCGGTACGCGGAATTCGAAACGTGGTGCCGTCAATGAGCGTGATGTTCGCGGTGCCAATGACTCCGCCATAGGTGGGAACTCCCACGAGCTTGCCCAGCCCGTATGCCCTGAAGCCGTTTGGAAATATCTCGGCGTCGCTCGCCGAAAACTCATTGATGAGCAGTATAGAAGGCCGGTCCCACACGCGGAAAGGCTGAGGAGCGGTTTCGCCGTCGCGCGGAGTCTCGTAAACGTGGGTCTTGCGGGAGAGCAGGCCCAGAAGGTCATCGTGGATCCTGCCTCCTCCATTGAACCTAACATCAATGACCAAGCCCTTTTTCTGCTGGGCCTCGCCAAAGAGCTCCCGTTGAAACCTCTGCAGCGAGGTCTGGTCCATTGCCCTTATATGGAGATAGGCCAGAGCGCCACCGGACAGCTCGTCCACCTTCTCGCGCCGAGACGTCACCCAGCGCTCGTATTCGAGGTCAGCGTTCGCTGTGGAGCTGATGGGGCGTATCTTCACGCTCCGCGCGCCTTCGCGCGTCGGCTTGCTGTTCACCAACACTTCGACAGTCTTGTCTACCCGGCCGTTCAGTTCCCGGTAGAGGTCTTCATTGAGCCGTACGTCCTTTCCGTCGATCGACACAATGTACTCGCCGATGTCGATACGCTTGCCGGACTGGTCTCCTGGACCTCGTGGCAAGACAGCAATTACTTTGAGCCCAGGTCCTGCATAGGCGGGGTCGAACTCAAGTCCGAGAGAGCCGGTAGGAGCTGGGTGCGGTGATGTGGGAGGAGTGGCGCCAGTGTGCGAGGCATTCAGCTCTCCAATCATCGCCTGCAGCAGCCACGCAAAGTCTTCCTTCACCACGGTTTCGGGCAGCAGGGCGGCGTACTTGTTGCGCAGCGCGGCCCAGTCCGTACCGTGCATATTCGCGTCATAAAACTGTGTCGAGAGCGACCTCCACGCCTGCGCGAACGCCTCGCCAATCTCAGAGCGTCGATCCATCTCCATCGCGGCAGCGAACGCGAGGGGCGATGCTCCGGGTCCGCCGCGCTGCAGGTAGGAGATCGTGCCATCCGAGTTCGTCCAATAGAATCGCGTGGCGTCCTGGGTGAACTCGATCTGTCCACTTGCAGGACCGGTTGTCAGGCGAAGCGCTGAACCGCTCTCAATGTCGAGAGCGAACCAGCCTGGAGCGCCGCCCATTGCGCCTGCGAACACGGCAGTCCTGCAGTCTGGCGAGAGCGTTGCGCTGCCGATTGACTCGCTCTGATTGGCAACTCGCCGAGCACGGTTGTGGATATCCGTGAAGTCGATGCGCACATCCGTGGACCGCGGCGGAACTCCTCCGGACGGCAGGCCGGGGCCTGCCGGCTCCTGTGGACCCGCTTGCTGACCACCAGTGGGTGGGCGCCGACGCTGCGCCTCCGGGTCGGTGGGATCGTCAGGGAGCGGGATCAGCGGTTCACCATCTATTCCTGCGGGCGCGATTCCAGGCAGAGCCGGGTCGCCCTCCGGCTTTGGAACCAGGTCGAGCACGTACAGGCTAGATGCCGCAGCGCCTGGATCCGCGCCCCGGTTGGAGGAGAACAGAATGCGCTTGCCATCCCGAGACCATTGTGGGGAGGAGTTCCGCCCCGGATAGCGAGTGATGTTGACGGAGTTGCCGCCAACGGTTGGGACAATCCAGAGGTCCGTGGTGCTGGTCTTGTCGCGCTTTGCATAGACAATCCACCTGCCGTCGGGCGACCAGTCAAACTGCGCGATTGCCGCCCCAAGTGCTACATCGACCGCTGAGCTGGGGGTTGGGGCCGTGCCGAGGGGCATCACATAGAGGCCCGGCTGCTCTCCTCCCGAGCGAATATAGGCGATAAATCTGCCGTCAGGCGAGAATCGCGCGCCGTTTTCGTCTGCACGATCGGACGTAAGCGGTGTCTCAACCAGGGTCTTCAGGTCCACCGCCATGATGTCGAGATTGCCGGATCGCGACGTAGTGTAGGCCATCTTGGCCCCATCCATCGAGAATACTGCATTGCTCTCTTGTCCGGCGGACTTGGTGATGCGACGTGCGTCGCCTCCCGCCTGCGGCAGTGTCCAGATTTCGCCTCTCGCGGCGAATGCAAGCGTCTGACCATCTATAGACAGGGATAGCCCCGATGCGTTGGTCCGCTGGGTGATGGGCTCAACGGGATTCACGCGCTGGTCAGAGGGGGCTACGATCTCGACAGCATGAGGTCCTGCATCGCCCGATCGACGAAGAACCCACAGATTCTGACCCTGCTCATACGCAAGTGTGGATCCGTCGCGCGAGAGCGAGGGAAACCGCACCGCGTCCGCGGTGTGGTGAGTTAGCTGCTTTGTGCTTCCGCCGACGCGAGCCTGGGAGAAGAGGTTAGACACGCCGGAGGCTTGCGCCACATACAGCAGTTCCCGATCGCCCTTCGCGTAGACGGGCCAGCTTTGGAAGCCGTCGTCGTTGGTTACGCGCTTCGTCGAGCCGGTAGCCGTGTCGACCGTGTATATCTCGGAGTTGTTGCTGCCGCGGTATTTGGGTCTCCACCAACTCTGGCCGCCGCGAACGTACGCAACCTCCTTGCCGTCGCTCGAGAAAGAGGCGTAACGGCTGGGGCTGCGGTCTTTCGTGAGTTTCTTGAGGCCGCCGTCGGTAACGGTGATGGTGTAGAGGTCCGGATATGTTCCGTCGCGAGCGGATGAGAAGAGGAGTCGCGAGCCATCTGCGGACCAGTCGCACAGAATGTCGTCCGCGCTATGGAACGTCATCTGCCGGGCGGCGCCACCTTTGGACGGGATGATAAAGAGATCGTACGTGTTCTCTCTGTTAGAACTGAAGGCGATCCAATTGCCATCGGGCGACCACTTGGGAGCCATGTCGTAGGCTGCATGAACCGTTAGCCGACGCGCTGTGCCTCCCTCGGACGAGCAGACCCACAGATCCCCCTGGTAGCTGAAGCAGAGCCGGCTGCCGTCTGCGGAAAGGGCAGGATAGTGGGCGCCGCGGATCGGCGAGCCGTCCGCGACTGCTTGACCGGCGCCCACGCTGAAGAGGGCAAGTGCGGCAAGCGCATCACGCCACGCTCCGGGCTTCATCGTGTGTCTCCAGCCTTCTTCGGGAGGTCCTTCAGCAGGATGTCCACGGCTGTCTCAAGCTGACGATCTCGTGATGCAGCGATGTCCTCTTCGCTCAGTTCAACCAAGACGTCGGGCTTCACCCCGTTGTTCTCCATGGAACGACCGTCTGCGTAGTACCAGCCCCACATTGGGATGCGGTAGCCGGTGCCGTCTGGAAGAGTGCCGCTGTAGGTGCCAATCACGTATCCTGGAGTAGGCGTTCCCACTATCTTGCCGAGCTTAAGGGTCCTAAACCCGCTGGGGAATATCTCGCCGTCCGAGACCGAATCCTGGTCCATCACCAGCACGATGGGCTTGTCCCAGTGCTTGAAGGGCTGGGATGATCGGACTCCGTCGCGAGGCTGAGTGTAGCCGTACGAGGTGCGCGATATCTGTGCGAGAATCTCGTCGTGAGTATTGCCGCCCGTGTTGCCTCGAATGTCGAGCACGAGACCCTCTCGCGTTGCCGCGCGGCCCCAAAGCTCGCGCTCCATACGCTTGAGCGCCGGCTGGTTCATTCCGCGAATGTGAAGGTAGGCCAGCTTGCCCGCTGAGAGCTTCTCGACCGCGGCCCTCCTCTCGTCCACCTTGCGCTCGTACTCCAGGTCGCGCCATTGGTCATAGGTGATTGCCTTGAGCTTGACTGTCCTGGCGCCGTCCTTCGTGTTCTTGGAATTCACGAGGAGATCGAGTGACTTGCCAGCTTTATCCAAGAGGACCTTGCTCAGGTCTTCGTTCCAGGTCACGTCTGTCTCGGAGATCTGCAGAACATACTCTCCGGGCTTGATCCGTGGGCCCAGGTCGTCGTTGGGTCCCTTCGGCATGAAGCCGGTTACACGAAGGCCGGGACCAGAGTAGCTCTCGTCGAACGAGAGACCCAACTCGGCAGTGACGGGTCCGCCGCTGCCACCAGGAGGCGACACCTCGGAGTGCGAGGCGTTGAGTTCACCAACCATCTGGGAGAGCAGAAACATCGAGAACTCTTCCTGCGTTCCCACTCCCTCGAGTAGCGGCTCATATCGCCTGCGCACGTCCGTCCAATCCACTCCATGCATCTTGCCGTCGTAGAAACCCACCTTCGTTCGCCGCCAAAACTCATTGAACGCCTGTTTGCGCTCCTCGACGCGGTCCACCGTCATCACCAGGCTGAACGGCACGTTCGAGCTCTGCCACACAGGGCCGGTGCGAACCAAGGTTTTCACCGTTCCGCCTGGTCCCATGGCAAAGAATCGGCTTGGGTCGGAGGCGAACCGGGGAGTGCTGGTTCCCTCACCCGTGAAGGTCATTCGCTGTGCGGTGCCGCCCGCTGCGGGAATTGCCCAATAGTCCGGCGGGCCGCCCTGAGCGCTCATGAAGATGACTGTCTTGCCGTCTGGAGACGGTTCATACGAAAGGACCCCTGAAGTCGTTAGGCGCTTCGCACGGTTCTCAATGTCGTCCATCTCAATGCGCACTTCACCTGCCTTCCCGGCAGTCGGCTCGGTTCCGTCCTCCTTCGCCTTCACGAGAGGGATCGCATAGAGATCGCTTCCGGGCGCTCCGGTGCCGCGATCACGGTTCGACATGAACAGAAGGAACTTGCCGTCCCCCGAGAAGCGCGGCCTGTCGTTGTCGCCTGGAAAGTAGGTCACGTTCGTCGGATTGCCGCCTGTGGCCGGCGTCACCCACACATCGTTCGTATTCGTCTTGTCACGTCGGCTGAATGCGATCCACTTGCTGTCCGGGGACCAACCGTAGGACTCCACGCCCACGCCGAAAAGGTTGTTGCCCTCGGACTCCGCCACACGCACCGGCGCGGAGGGGCTTTCGGTTGAGATGGTGTAGATGCCTCCCTGTGGGCCGCTTCTCAGGAACGCGAGGCTCTTGCCGTCGGGCGCATAGTGGGGCATGTTCTCATCATTGAGGTCGTCAGACACAACCTTGGTCTCGCCCGTTTTCGCGTCGACCGTATAGATGTCGAAGTTCCCCTTGCGGTCCGACACGATGGCCAGTCGATTGCTGTCCCGCGACCAGACGATGTCGTAGTCGTTCGCCGGATTGTCCGTTAGCCGCTTTGCGTCTCCGCCTCCAGCAGCGGGAACCGTCCACACCTCGCCTCGAACCACCAGCGCGAGGGTCTTGCCGTCCGGCGAGACCTCGATTTCGGAGGCGCTGGAGGTAAGCGCGAGCCTCGACATTCGGTTCTGCTTGTCGTCGGTAGCGGCCCTGACCGCGATTCGAACCGATGAACCGCCGCTCGTGGAGATGCGATGCAGGGCTCCGTCGTAGATGTAGGCGATGGTCGTTCCATCCCGCGAGATGGCCGGCCATGTAACCGACCCGCCCTCGTGGCGCGTGATCAGTGCCGGCTTGCCACCTGTTGCTGGCGATGCGACCAGGTTCGGCGTTCCGGATGTTAGCCGGTCCGACACGTAGTAGACTCTGCTCCCGTCGGCGGAGTAGAGCGGCCACATGTCGCCTCCGTCATAGTCCGTCACCCGGGTGATCTTGCCGGTGGCAAGCTGCTTCGAGTAGATATCCAGGTTCGCCGAGCCGTGATACCGAGGACGCCACCAGGTGCCGATGCCCCCGGAGCGGTTGTACGCGACGTTCTTGCCGTCCGGCGAATAGACCGGGAATCGAAGCTGCGCAGCCTCGGCGGCTAGGGTCTTCACCACCTTGGTGGCGATGTCAATCGAATAGACCCGGAAGTTGTCCGCCGAGCGGCGCGAGTAGAAGAGGACCTTCGTGCCATCCGGCGACCAGTCGAACGGATAATCGTTCGTTGTGTTTGTCGTGAGCTGCTTGGCCTCGCCGCCGCCCGCTGGAATGAGAAAGATGTCGTAGTTGATAGAAGATGTGCTGTATCGGTTGGAAGCGAATGCAATCCATCGACCGTCAGGAGAGTATCGCGGGTATCCGTCGTGCGCCATATGAATAGTTAGCCGCGTTGCGCTGCCGCCAGCTGTGGGCGCAGACCATAGATCGCCCTGATAGCCGAAAGCAATGGTCTTGCCGTCGGGCGAGAGGCCGGGCGTGGAGGCACCAACGATTGGCTTGTCTTCCGGCAGTGGAAGAAGATTCCCCTGCGCGAGTGCGGATCCGGCCAACAGAGTGAGTGCAAGTCCAGCGGCCCAGCGAGTTGAGTATGTCATCGGTTCTCCTCCACGGGCCAGGCTCCGCCCGGCCGCACTACCAGCTAGACTCTCGGTATTCGCTCCAGACTCTTGCATAGGTTTGTCGTGTCTGCTTTGCAATGAGCTGCCAGTTGAACAGGTCGCGAACGCGCTCCTTGGCCGCATCAGCCATTTTCTGAGCTCGGTCCGGGTTCTTGAGTACATCAACAATGCCCCAGGCAAGGCTGTCTGGATTGCCCGCAAGCGTGCGCGTTCCACTCACCCCGTGCTCCACGACCTCGACGAGGCCGCCCGCATCCGACACCACTACCGGCACTCCAGTTGCCATGGCTTCGAGCGCTACGATTCCGAATGGCTCGTAGAGGCTGGGGAAGCAGGCAACGTCTATGACCTTGTAGAGGCGCAGCAGCACGTCGTCCGGCACGAACCCGGTGAAGTACACGTGGCGGGATACTCCTACTCGCTCCGCGAGATCCCGCAGATGGTCCCGATTGCCGCCTCCAACGATAATGAGCTTCGCATCGTGATATTGCGCGCGAACTCGAGGCAGAGCCTCTATCAAGACGTGAGCGCCCTTTTCGCGAACCATTCTTCCTACAAAGAAGACGAGTTTCTCTTCGGGGGCCGCGAACTGGGCTCGGAAGGCCGCAGCCTCGACTGGGCTGAACTCGAATTCGAACTTCTCGGCGTGAACTCCGTTTGCCACCACGTCCATTTTGTCCCACGGGCAGTCCAGAGCGCGCTCCACCTCGCGCTTCATGAAGTCCGAGCAGACAATCACTCTCCAGGCCTCGTACACGAGCTGCCACTCGATGCTATTGATGTAGCGCTGACCTTCGTCGTGGATGCCGTTGTTGCGTCCATGCTCCGTTGCGTGA
The DNA here is from genome assembly GCA_009885735.1 of bacterium. Taxonomy (GTDB): domain Bacteria; phylum Armatimonadota; class Chthonomonadetes; order Chthonomonadales; family CAJBBX01; genus VFKD01. The sequence continues at coordinate 1,875 of VFKD01000007.1, read as the reverse complement.
ATGGTGGCGACCAGAGGCAGATGGTACTGGTGCTTGAGGGCGGCTCCACAAAAGTACGCCAGCCAGTCGTGAGAGTGGAGCACGACGGCGTCCTTGTCGGACCGTTTTCTCATAGGGGTCTTGCCGGAGGTCCACTCTCTCAGGAGTGCGTCCGCTCGGTCTCGCATGGCCGCATTCAGCTGGTGAACCCAGTGAACGAAGTTATCTGCCGGAAGGTAGGGCGCGACGCGGTGGATATGAACGCCGCGATAGATCTCCTCGGCGGGGGCTCCAGGAAACTCGCAGGTCACCACATGGACTTCGTCGTTCGTCTCTGCCAGTGCCCACGCGATCTCCTCGACGTGCCGAGCGATCCCTCCGACGATCTTGGGAGGGTACTCCCAAGAGAGCATCAGTATCTTCACGTCCGCCCTCCTATGCAAAAGGGAGCCGTGTCGGCTCCCCTGCAAGACTTGCCGACAATTCTGCGGCTATGCACGCAGATGGAAGTTCACCAGCAGTTCACTCAAGTTTGCAAGACCTAGCGGCACGCACGAGACCTTTCGCTTGATGCGCGCGAGCGCATTGTCCACCGACTTGGTCTTGCAGTGCAGCTCCAGAGCGATCTCGCGGTAGGACTTGCCTACCTGGTATCCTGCCAGGACCTTCCATTCGAAGTCCGACAGCATCTGCTGCAGAAGCGCATGAAGTCGAAGCGTGTCCTCGCTTTGCAGCACTAGCTCCTCGGGGTCCTGAACTGTGTGAGAGTGGAGTATATCGGCTAGGTTCCAATCCGGCGCGCCATCTTCGGCGGGCGATTCCAGCGAGAGGGAGTTGTTGAGGGGCATCTGTTTCTGGCGAGTTGCCGTCTTGATGGCGGTGATGATGTGGCGCTGAATACAGACCTTTGCAAAGGCAGGGAACGAGATAGCTCGCTCCGACCGAAAGTCGACTATCGCCTGCCATAGGCCGATCATGCCTACTTGAAGAAGATCATCCTTCTCGGCGCCTACCAGGAAGTAGGACTTGACTTTGGTGCGCACAAGATTGCGATACTTGTAGAGCAGGTACTCCGCGGCGAGCTCTTCGCCATGTTGGGCGCGGTGGACCACATCTCGGTCATTGAGCTCAATGTACCGAAGATGGGTGTGGCTAACGCGCTGCTGCAACTCGATACTCACGCTGGTCTCCCAGACATTTAGGATAGTTCAACCGGTATGGATGCTGCACTTGTGGGGAGCCGGTGACCAGGGGCGCCAGTAGGCCGCTCGGCAATGGATGGAAGTATACTCTGCAAGGCGAGCGTGATGCAACACTTCGCGCAACGTATCCAATAACCTCGTACATTCCTGCGGTCCGTGACCCCCATTATGCGGCGCCGTCTGTCGGACCGATGGTTACCCAGACCTCGCCGTTTCGCACCGTGCATGGGAATGAGCGCGTCGCCAGGTCCGGCGCTTGCTGTGCCCTTCCGGTGCGGACGTCGATATCCCAGCAGTGCCATGGGCACACCACGACGCCCTTGTCGAGCCATCCGCTGCCAATGGGACCGTCTTGGTGCGGGCAGACGTTCTCGAGGGCGCATACGCCCTCGTCGACGCGAAACAGTGCGATCTCGACGCCCTCCACCCGCACAACGTGCCCGGTGTCTGTGGGCAGGTCGGCGAGTTGTGCGACCATCAGGTTAGGCACGCGGTTCTCCGTTGGCAAGCTGAGAGGTGGGCAGTTTCGGCAGTCTGTCGGTCTGTCGGTCGGATGGTTGACACTGCTCTCGCGTAAAAGTATACTATTTTGGTCAGGTTTGACGCCGCGCGGTCCGAAAGAGCGCAAAGAAGGATGTGTCCCAACGATGCCGCTCTTCAGCGCTAAGCTCGACTATGCACTGCGAGCCGTGGT